>CAYYFT010000014.1:0-17518 GCA_964471015.1 uncultured Pirellulales bacterium
GCGATAAGGCACAGATTGGCCTTGTGCGGAGAACGAATTGTGTAAGTTTCACTCACAAAAACAATTATACACAAGAGAAAAGGTTTTGCAAATATTTTTGTGGTTTTTTCTGTTGCGGAACTTGGGGGGATTGGGTGGGATGAGTAATTGGAGCGAGTGAAAAATGCGAGCAGGTCCAATCGTAAAATAGCCTGTAAGGGGTCAACGGCACTGGTTTATGAGCAAACGTTCGAAAATATTCGAAAACGTTCAAAAACCATATAGAAACGTTCAAAAACTATACAGAAATATTCAAAAACTATATAGAAACGTTCAAAAATATTCGACTTTTTAATAGTAGGTTATACATACCATAGCGCATTTGAGCACGCATCGCACATAGGGCACAAGCCGCGGGGGCTTTTATGGTTGTGTTAAAATAGGTAAGCAAAAACATTATCGGACGTTGGCACGAGGGGGAGGGGGAGGGGGAGGTGTATATAGTGGGGGATATAAGGGGAGGATGGTGTGTGTGGGAGAGAGTAGGTCGGACGTTGCAGAAGAAAAAGAGAAGATGTCTTTAGAGAAAGGGTGGGAACATAGAGGAGGGAGAGTGGGAGAGAGAAAGAGGAATGGCGTTGCGGGAGAGGGAAAAGATTTTGCAGTTTTTAGTTCGTCGTTCATTGTTCGTAGTTAGTGGTCGGTAGTTCATAGTTCATAGAGGAATTTTTTAAAATTGCGCGGTGCACCTAAGGCACAAGCTGCCGGAGGGCGACCACAGGGCAAGCGACCGAAGGAAACGTAAAGTATTTTGCTGTTGTTTCCGGAAGCCGCCCCAAAGAGATAGCAGACGGCGCATCTCATAGGGCAGGCAGGGCAAGCTGGCGGAGGATGAGATTAGGAAATTTAAAAGTTAAAATTGAAAGTGCAAAACCAAAACTGAAAAGTTAAAACTTAAGGGTGGGATTAGTTGATTAGAGAATTAGAGAATTGGTTAATTGGTGAGTGGCGAACTGCGAAGTGGTGGCGGCGGAAAGTATATTAGTATATGCATACATACTAATATAGTATTTAAATGCTAATGATTTGGTGGTGAAACATTTTATTGCGTGGTGGTTTAAGTTTTTGACTAATCGAAAAGACTAGAAGCTTTTTGGCGGTGGAAAGTATATTAGTATATGCATATATACTAATATAGCGATTTAAGAATTAAGTTTTTTTAAATGAAGATTTTGAGAATGGGGGCGGAATTTTAAGGTTTGCGGGGTTTGGATTTGCGGGTAAAATGGAGAGGCAGTTCAAATGATTAAGAATGAGTGATTATTGATAAATGGTTACGGTTTTGGGTAGTGTGGAGTACTATAAAAAGGAACGCCCCGTCGAAGCGGGGCGGAGCCTGCGTGCTTACGCACTTGTTATGACAAGCACACAAACACGAATCAGTTATAATAGATAAATAAATACCATTAAAGCATCGTTTGGTCAAGAGAAATTTTCAAAATTTTTTTGGGAGGGTATTGTGAAATCTTATACCTTAGGATTGGACATTGGTTCTAATAGTATCGGCTGGGCATTGCTTCAAGACGGCAAAAAACCATCAATTGTTGGTATAGGCGTGCGGGTTTTCCCAGAGGGAGTAGACAGAGATACTAAAGGTCTGGAAAAATCTAAAAATGCAACGCGCAGAGAGACCAGAGGAACAAGACGGGTACATCAGCGGAGAAATTTACGGAGAGACCAATTAGTTAAGGCACTTCAATCGGTTGGACTGCTGCCTGAAAGTAAAAAGGAATTAAATAACTTATTGGGCAAGACAAATCCGTATGAACTACGAAAGAGAGGGTTAGACGGGAAACTCGAACTATATGAATTTGGTAGGGTCCTTTTTCACATAAACCAGAGGAGAGGTTTTAAGAGCAATCGCAAAAGCGACAAGAAAAAAGAGGACGGGCTGATTGCGAAGGGAGCAGGAGAGTTACAGAAAAGAATCAACGATGCAAAGTGCAGGACATTAGGAGAGTACTTTGCAGACCTCAATCCTGAGAAGGAGCGGATACGTGAGCAATATACATTCAGGTCAATGTACGAAGAGGAATTCGACAAACTGTGGGATAAACAGGCCGAATATTACCCAGATGTGCTCACAGAGGATTTGCGCGAGAAAATTCGGAACGAAATTATATTTTTTCAGCGGCCATTAAAACCCACAGAGGAATTGATTGGCCCCTGTGGTTTGGAGTCGGAGGAAAAACGCTGCCCACGAGGCGATTGGTATGCACGCCGATTTCGGCTTTTGCAGGATGTGAACAATTTAAAGATTCACAATAGTGACGGTTCGGTGAATGAGTTAACAGAGGAACAGCATCAAATTATTTTAGTACATTTGAGCAAAAGCAAAGAGGTGAAATTCAGCAAGCTTCGAAAAGTGCTTGGATTATTAGAAACGCAGGAATTTAATGCTGAATACGAGACGAACGAGGAAGGCAAGAAGAGAGAAAAGCTAAAAGGTGATGAATTTAACGCATCGATGCGGAGCAAAAAGATTTTCGGTCCCAAGGTGTGGGATGCAATGGAGGAGGTGATGAAGATTAAGCTTAATGGATGGTTGGTTGATTTGGGCGATGACGAACTTATCGAAAAGCTTACAGCAGAATGCGGATTGAATGAGGGGCAGATTGAAGCTGTTTTAAAGATAACTCTGCCGCAACGTTATATGAGTTTTTCACGCAAAGCGATACAGAAATTGCTGCCTTTGATGGAGGCGGGCAAGCGAACCGATGAGGCATTAGATGAGGTTTATCCTGGCCGAAATAAGGTGGAAGAAATAAATGAAGAAGAGAGGTTGCCTTTGCCTGAAGATTTGCGGAATCCGATAGTAAACAGAGCATTATTTGAAGCCCGCAAGGTTGTGAATGCGATTATCCAGGAGTATGGCAAGCCAAAGAAAATAGCAATTGAGATGGCCAGGGACGTTAGAGGTAATGCGAGACAGCGAAAGGAACTTCATTTTAAGATGCTGGAAAATGAAAAGCGAAATGAGCAGACAAGAAAAAGATTGGTTGAGGATATAGGGATAGCGAATCCGAGCAGAGATGACGTTATCAAATACAATCTCTGGATAGAATGCGGAACAATATGTCCCTATACGGGCAGAGAGATTTCGCAGGAGGCGTTATTCGGCCAGAATCCTGAATTTCAGGTTGAGCATATTCTGCCCTATGACCGGACGTTGGATGACAGCTTTATGAACAAGACGTTATGCTATGTTAATGAGAACAGATTAAAAGGTGCCAGAACACCTTATGAGTTTTATAACGGAGATGAAAATAAGTTTGAAGAGATTAGGCAAAGAGTTAACAAAACAAAAATGCCTTACTGGAAAAAGCAGAAATTCTGGCAGAAGGAAATTAACACCGAAAAAATTATAAGTCGAGAGCTTAACGACACACGCTATATATGTAAAGCGGTGGTTAGGTACTTAAAGCAGATATGTCCAAATGTTGCAGGGACACGGGGCAAGGCAACGGCAGAATTAAGGTATCAATGGGGACTTATTAAAGACCGTGACGACCACAGACACCATTCAATTGATGCAGTGGTAGTTGCCGTAACAGAACAGAAGCACTTGAGAGAACTTGCGAAGAGCAAATATTCGATAGATGGAATCGTGTTTAGACAACCTTGGCCACACTTTAGAGAGGAAGTTGAAGAAAAGGCGAAACATATTAATGTTTCACACAGAGTGCAACGAAAGGTATCAGGTGCTTTGCATGAAGAAACATCATATGGGCCGACAAGGCTCAAGGACGATAAGGGACAGGATGTTTTTGTTTACCGTAAGAAGCTTGAGGATTTGACAGGTGCGATGGTTGAGAAAATAGTTGACCCTGTTGTTAAGGAAATTGTGAAGGAAAGGCTAAGTGAGAAGGGTTATGCCCCGGAAAAGAAAAGCACAAAACTACCGAAGGATATCTGGCAAGAACCCTTGTATATGAAAACAACAAATAGCGACAAAAAAGTTCCAATTAAGAAGGTAAGGATAAGAGATGTATTTAACAATATGATTTTTTTAAATGACAGAGAGGGAAAGCCTTATCGAGCAGTAGCACCCGGCAACAATCATCATATTGAGATTTTTGAATATACAGACAAAAGGGGAAATATCAAAAGAGAGGGAAAAGTGATTACAATGTTCGAGGCGGTGCAGAGGAGTCAACAAGGCGAGCCGATCGTAAAGAGAGATTACAGCGACGGAAAAAAGTTCGTATGTTCACTGGCGATAAACGAAATGTTTATGCTTGAGATGGATAACGGGCTAGAGGAGCTGTATCGTGTACAGAAAATCAGTCAAAACGGGCAGATTTATTTACGTCCACATACATATGCAGGAGATTTGAAAAAACAGAAGGGAATCAGTAAACTTCCCAACAAATTAAAGGGCCATAAGGTAACTGTCGATATGCTCGGCAGGGTACATATGGCTAATGATTAAGAGAATAATTGAGATTTCACAGGCAAGGACGCATTTATCCGTAAAATACGGCCAGTTGGTAATAAAACAGGAGGGTAAGCAGGTCTCAAGCATTCCCTGCGAAGATATTGGGATTCTGTTAGTCGACCACAGTGGGGTTACTTATACACACTCAGTTTTCACCGAATTATTGAGATGTGGAGCAGCGGTGGTTTTGTGCGGGGGCGACCATCATCCGGCGGGGTATTTGTTGCCCATCGAAAGCAATACACTGCAAACTGAGCGATTCCGGCAGCAAATAGAAGCTAAAGAGCCGGTTAAAAAGAGATTGTGGAAACAGATTGTAAAGGCGAAGATTAAACATCAAGCGAAATTAGTCGGCAAAGACAGCGATGCTTATAAACCCCTTATGGCATTAGGGGACAGGGTTCGCAGCGGTGACCCTGATAACATCGAATCACAAGCAAGCAGGAAATTCTGGCCGGTGTATCTTGCAGATATAATAGATCCCTCGACCGCGCTCGGGATGACTACTTTTCACAGGGATATTGACGGAGCGCCGCCGAATAACCTTCTTAATTACGGATATATGGTGATGCGTGCAGCAATTGCGAGGGCGCTGTGCTCGGCTGGTCTTATTCCTTCTTTAGGGATTCATCATCGAAACCGTTATAATGCTTTTTGTTTAGCTGACGATATTTTAGAGCCGTTCAGGGGATTTGTTGAAGCAAAGATAAGGGATATATGTGAGGGTGAAGGTGTAAGCGGCGAACTAACACAACCGATTAAAGCGCAGCTTTTGGAAGTGCTATATGAGCCGGTTGTCATAGGAGGCTTTAAGGGGCCTTTAATGGTTGGTCTTCACAGAACTGCAGCATCGCTCCAAAGATGTTTCGCTGAGGAGCAAAAGCAAATAGATTTACCTAAAATATGATTATAAGTGGATACAGAGCGGTGTGGATTTTTGCGATGTTTGATTTACCAACGGATACGAAAAAGGCAAGAAAAGATTATACGCATTTTCGGAAAAATCTTTTGAAAAACGGCTTTAGTATGTTACAATATTCGGTGTATGTCAGGCATTGTGCAAGCGAGGAGAACGCAGATGTACATTATAAAAGAATTAAAAATTTTTTGCCTCCTGATGGCGAAGTTCGCCTCGTTACTGTTACCGACAAGCAATTCGGGCGTATGCAGGCTTTTTGGGGAAAAATGCGAAAACCGACACCTCCAGCCCCTCAACAGCTTGAATTATTTTAGCAAAAAGAACCCGCAAGTCCTTAATCAACAAGGACTTGCGAGTTTAGTATTATAACTGATCCGTGCCTGAGTGCAAGCCACAACTGAAAAGGCGAAAGAGGCCTTAGCAAGGGATTATAACTGATCCGTGCCTGAGTGCAAGCCACAACCCATTTTCCGGTCTGGCGAAAGAGCGGAAAATTATAACTGATCCGTGCCTGAGTGCAAGCCACAACACAGCTCAGTGCTCAGGCTGCTTTTATGAATTATAACTGATCCGTGCCTGAGTGCAAGCCACAACTCGCGATGCAGGATTGCGACTGGTAGCGGTATTATAACTGATCCGTGCCTGAGTGCAAGCCACAACCACAAGCTATGTCATACTTCAATAGTGGTAATTATAACTGATCCGTGCCTGAGTGCAAGCCACAACCAAGAATTGCAGAGGCAAATTAAACGGGCGATTATAACTGATCCGTGCCTGAGTGCAAGCCACAACCTGTAAATTCGTGTTCCTGCCTTGGCTTGCATTATAACTGATCCGTGCCTGAGTGCAAGCCACAACATCTTCATTGTCAAGGCCGGACAGCTCGTTATTATAACTGATCCGTGCCTGAGTGCAAGCCACAACCAATCCCTTTATCCGCTTTTTAATCTTCTATTATAACTGATCCGTGCCTGAGTGCAAGCCACAACACGTTGTCCGCCGTGCCATCACATCTGTAAATTATAACTGATCCGTGCCTGAGTGCAAGCCACAACGAACGGTTCAAAGACGAAGAGAAAATTACCATTATAACTGATCCGTGCCTGAGTGCAAGCCACAACTGTGGCCTCAGGGATTGTAATTGGTCTTTTATTATAACTGATCCGTGCCTGAGTGCAAGCCACAACTGTGTTGCAAGTATCCCGCAATACCCTCTTATTATAACTGATCCGTGCCTGAGTGCAAGCCACAACGAAGACACTACCAAGGGCTTCGCTACGAAATTATAACTGATCCGTGCCTGAGTGCAAGCCACAACAGACAAATAATGATGGCAACCGGACATTAATTATAACTGATCCGTGCCTGAGTGCAAGCCACAACGACTGCTTTGGTCGGGATGACAAAATGGATTCCGTGTCCCCAGCCAGCGGATTGCCGGGGCAGGCAAGGTTGTCTTTCGAGATGCTCAGGGTAAAATCGTTGCGGATTTTTGATTTTTCGGGTATAATATCAAGGAGCATATAGCTTGCAGCGGATAGCGTGTAGGAGATACTAAAACGAAACCGTTAAGGCCAGGTAAAAAGTGGGTATCAGCAGCTATCTGGCTTTTGCTGGCACTGCTGGTTCTGAAGATAGTATTATTTTTGACCGCAATGCCCAAAATTACAGTTGATTATGTGGCTGAGTATAATGAGATAGCCCGTCCGCAAAATGTCAACCCTGATGATAATGCTGCGCCATATTATCAAAAAGCGTTTGATTTATTTTACGAGATGCCCTACGAATTGCGGAAGCCATATATCAACTGGCCCACAGATTTTAATGACGCCGAGCAAGCTCTGCTCGAAAAATGGCTCATTTCCAATGCGCCGGCCTTCGAATACTTCAGAGAAGCTCTAAATAAGCCCTATTATTGGCTGGAGAGGCGAGCCTGGCAAGGCAACAAGATGACTGGTATTATGCTTCCCGAATTGTCTCAACTTTGTAAATTAACCAGAGCACTTATCTGGAACGCAAAACTCAATGCTGTTAAAGGTCAATATCAGTCTGCGTTTGAGAATGTTCTCGATTGCTATAGGGCAAGCCATCATAAATGTCGTCCACGTTTACTCCTGATGGAACAGCATGTTGGACTTTGTATTAAACAAGACGTTGTTGAAAGTGTTTTAGTCATTCTGGATAAATCAGAGGTTGAGAGTGAGGCTTTGAAATTTTTCCAGAATGCTCTGCAAACAGAGGTTGATAATAATGCTTATGTTCCAAGCATACAAACAGAAAAATATTTTCTCTATGATTCATTACAACTAACTTTTGTTGACAACGGCAAAGGCACCGGGCGATTAGCATGGAATGTAGGTTGGTTTTATAAGCTTCGCAGCACCTGGTCAAATTTGAAACACAGACTGAGGAATTGCTTTGCAGGTCCAACCAGAAATGAGATAGTTCAGCAAACTGAAAAAGTATTAGCTATATCCAATCAGGTAATGCCCCAAACGCCCTGGCAGGTCAGGAACGAAGGGTACAGCTACTTTAGAGAAATAGATAACATTAATAACAGCAATTTCTTTTTACAAATTTTCGGTATAAACCCGAAAGGCGCGTTTCGCTTATACCACGAAACAAGAGCACAAACGGAAGCCTTGATTACTGTTCTTGCAATTTTACGCTTCAAGGCAGATAACCATCGATTTCCTGAAATACTTGATGAGCTTGTTTCCACCGGTTACCTGGAATTTATTCCAGTGGACCCCTATAATGGGCGGCCGTTAGCCTATAAGCCTGCTGAAGACAAATTCCAGCTTTACAGTGTTGGCGTGGATTTTTCAGATGCCGGCGGAGTTATTTATTGGCCCACTCAATGGTGAAAGGGAATCGAAGCCGGAACTCGGAAGAAAATAGAAGAAGTAAATCGACCTAAATAAGAACTCTGAGCTGCTTCTTATTATAATTTACTTCGCCTTAGGCGAACCTTTGGTATTGTGGATTTTAGCCTGGCTGTGGAGGGTTTAGCTGAACAAACTTCTGAAAAAGAAAGCTCTCCAAGAGCCCAGTAAGAACAAGAAAGCAACAAAAGAAAAATCTTTGGCAAAAGTCAATCCGATATTGAAATATTTTGCAAAGGCTAATACGGATAGAACGGCAACAACGACCGCCACAAAAATTGCTAATCTTCTTATCCGGTTCTGCATCTTGTCATCCCCCATATATGTGTTCGTAAATGTTAGCAGGATTATAGCAAAAAAGGTTTTTCAATTCAAGCAAAATAACTGCAAGAGAGTATTTGAAAAGGCAATTGTGGACATTCTGCACAGAAGCGGGAGGTCTTATCGGCCTTAGTGCAAAAATTTCCCCGTTAATCCGCCTGAGGCGGATTAAACCCGGCACAGCAGTTAGGGCCTGGAGACGAATCTCCTGCCACCTGGCCGAAGGAGTGAACTTCCCGGGGACAGGCTGTCAAGTTGGCGGGGTCGGCCTTGTTTTTGTGCCAAAATGTGCGTTTTTCCCAGGTGGGGATGTAGCATAGGTATTTGGAGTCGCAATTTTTGCACTATATAATCGCTTATTAATAAGACAGTTAAGATTAAAGGGGCCAAAAGAGGGCAGCGTTTACTTAAAGCTGGTATATTTTTTGCTTATCTGTTATAAATTACGAAAGTTAAGGAGGGGGAAGGTGAGTTTTGAATTTTAGGTTAAAACAGATTAAGAAGGGAAGCAATTATGGCAGTTAAAGAGTTGGCATTCGAATCTGACGCAAGGGCTGGTCTGCTGGCCGGCGTGGAAAAATTAGCGGCAGCAGTCAAATCAACGCTCGGGCCGAGAGGTCGAAACGCAATCCTCGATAAAGGCTGGGGCGGACCAACGGTAACCAAAGACGGTGTAACGGTAGCTGAGGAAATCGAACTTATCAACAAGAGCGAAAACCTCGGTGCAAAACTGGTCAAAGAAGCAGCGAGCAAAACCTCAAAAGTGGCGGGCGACGGGACAACAACGGCCACGGTGCTCACCGAAGCAATGTTCAAAGAGGCCTACCGGAACCTGGCGGCCGGCGCAGATGCAATGTCCCTGGCGCGGGGTATGCAAAAGGCCTCTAAAACGGTAACCGAAAAGCTGCGCTCGCTGGCAAAGCCGATAGACATCACCAAAACCGATGACATAATCAATATCGCTTCGGTGTCGGCAAATAACGATATAGAAATCGGAAAGATTATGGCAGAAGCGTTCCGGCAGGTCGGCAAGGACGGGGTTATTACCGTTGAAGAAGGTAAAAGCCTCGATACAACCGTTGACTTCGTCGAAGGTATGCAGTTCGACCGGGGTTACCTTTCACCACATTTCGTAACCGATGCGGAGAATATGGTATGCGAACTGGAAAAACCGTACATATTGGTTTACGAGGACAAGATAAGCAATGTGGCCAAACTTGTGCCGCTGCTTGAAAAAATCGCAAAGAGTAAAAGGCCGCTGCTGATTATTGCAGAAGATCTCGAGAGCGAAGCATTGGCGACGCTGGTGGTTAATAAACTAAAAGGTGTGTTACAGGCGGCAGCGGTGAAGGCGCCTGGCTATGGCGACCGCAGAAAAGCGATGCTGGCCGATATTGCAACGCTGACCGGGGCGGAGCCGATTTTCAAGGATTTGGGAATCGAGATGGAAAATATCGGCGTAAAGCAGTTAGGACAGGCCAAGAAGGTGACCATCGATAACGACAATACAATTATTGTCGAAGGTGCCGGCAGTAAGGAAGCTATCAGCGGCAGAATCAAGCAAATCCAAAGCGAAATAGAAACGACAACCAGCGATTATGACCGCGAGAAACTACAGGAACGATTAGCGAAGCTAACCGGCGGCGTTGCTCAAATCAATGTTGGTGCAGCAAGTGAAACGGAAATGAAAGAAATAAAGGCACGGGTAGAAGATGCGCTTCATGCCACGAGGGCGGCTATCGAAGAGGGGATTGTGCCCGGCGGAGGCGTAGCCCTTATCCGGTGTATCGATGCGGTTGGGAAATTAAAACTCGAAGGTGATGAGCAAACCGGAGCCGATATAGTGGCGAAAGCGCTTACAATGCCCTGCTACTGGATTGCCGCCAACGCCGGGGCAACGGCGAACCTGGTAGTCAATAAAGTCGTCGAAGGTAAAGGCGGCTTCGGATATAACGCCGACACAGACAGATATGAAGACCTTCTCAGCGCCGGCGTCATCGACCCTGCGAAGGTAACACGCATCGCTCTGGAAAACGCTGTAAGTATAGCTGTCTTGCTGCTGACCACCGACTGCGTTGTTACCGAAAAGCCTAAGGAAAAAGAAGAAATTCCGGCAATGCCACCAGGTGGAATGGGCGGCGGAATGGGCGGAATGGGTATGATGTAAAGTAAGAAAGCAAAATGCAAAAATAATTTTAACATAGGAGCAAGCTATGAAACTTAGACCTTTGGACGACAGAGTTGTGATAAAACAATCAGAGGCGGAAGAAAAAACCAGCGGTGGTATCATTCTGCCGGACACAGCGAAAGAAAAACCGCAAATCGGAAAAATAGTAGCTGCGGGACCGGGTAAATTGCTCGATGACGGCAAACGAAGCAAGATGAGCGTAAAGAAAAATGACGAGGTCCTCTACGCTAAATACATAGGAAGTGAAGTCGAAATTGACGGAGAAAAATTCGTAGTTCTGCGTGAAAGTGATGTTCTGGGAATTATTGAAAAGTAAACCCCGTTAGAAAGCTCGGATGGAGCTTTCTTTCTAACGGGGTAAACAAAGGAAAAGTTTAACAGCGAATAATAAGGAATAGCAAAAAATGGCAAAGCAATTAATGTTCGACGATACAGCACGAGCACATCTTAAAGACGGCCTGTCACAATTAGCAAAAGCAGTGAAAGTTACGCTCGGCCCGACCGGCAAAAACGTTATCCTGCACAAAAGCTGGGGCTCGCCGAAAGTAACAAAGGACGGCGTTACGGTCAGCAAGGAAATCGAGCTTCCGGAGCCATTCAAGAATATGGGCGCAAAGATGGTGAACCAGGTCGCCAGCAAAACCTCTGATGCTGTCGGTGATGGAACAACAACTTCAACCGTTTTGGCAGAAGCAATTTATTTCGAGGGCCTAAAGCATGTCACAGCCGGCGCAAATCCTATGGCTATTCAGCGAGGAATCAACAAGGCTACCGAAGTTGTTACGAAATTTATCGAATCGGTCAGCGTGGAGGTAAAGGGGCACAGCGATATTGCGAAAGTGGCAACTATCAGCGCAAACAATGACCCACAGGTCGGAGAAATCTTAGCTGATGCAATCGATAAGGTCGGCAAGGAAGGCGTCATCGAGGTTGAAGAAGGTAAAGGGATGGAAAACGAGCTGACCGTTGTCGAAGGTATGCAGTTCGACAAGGGCTATATATCCCCGTACTTTATGACCAATCCCGAAACGCTCGAAGCCATTCTCGAGGACGCTTATATTCTGCTGCACGAGAAGAAAATATCCAATATTCGCGAGATAATACCACTGCTCGAAAAGCTTGCACAAGTTGGCAAGCCGCTGTTGATTGTTGCAGAGGACGTTGAAGGTGAAGCTCTGGCAGCGCTGGTCATTAATCGGCTGCAAGGCGTGTTGAAAATCTGCGCGGTCAAAGCACCCGGCTTCGGCGACCGCAGGAAAGCGATGTTGGCCGACATAGCAGTGCTGACAGGCGGAGAGGTAATTACCGAAGAGCTGGGGATAAAGCTCGAAAAAATCGAACTTTCACAATTGGGGCAGGCTAAAAAAATCATTGTAGCCAAGGAAACAACCACAATAATCGAAGGAGCCGGTAAAAAGCAGGATATAACGGCCCGCTGTGACCAGATTCGCAACCAAATCGAAAAGACAACCAGTAACTACGACCGCGAAAAACTGCAGGAGCGGCTTGCGAAACTGACCGGCGGCGTTGCCGTTATCAAAGCCGGCGCCGCAACGGAAACAGAAATGAAGGAGCGCAAAGACCTTCTTGAAGATGCGCTTCACGCTACAAGGGCAGCAACGGAAGAAGGTGTTGTCGCAGGCGGCGGTGTTGTGTTCCTTCGGGCCATCAGCCAGGTGGAAAAGGCCAGGGCAAAGGCCAAAGGTGACGAGAAAATCGGCTTTGATATCGTAAGGGACGCTCTTAAAACGCCGACAAGGCAGATAGTTGACAACTCCGGCGAGTATGGCGATGTGGTTGTTGCCGGCCTTCTTGAGAAACTGCAAAAGGATGAAAATATCGGCTACGACGCCAACACCGGTCGGTTCTGCAATATGTTCAAAGCCGGAATTATCGACCCTGCAAAAGTTGCCAGAACAGCCTTGCAAAGCGCCGCTTCCGTAGCAGGACTGATGTTAACGACCAATGTGTTAGTGACCGATTTAAAAGATAAAGACGAAGGCGAAGAGCCGATACCAGGTTCAGTAAGATAAACTTTAGCTTTAACGCACTACGCAATACGATATACGCAATACGAGATTATGGCGAAGCGAGATTATTACGAAGTTCTGGGGGTAGGCAAGAACGCCTCCGCTGACGAGATTAAGCGCGCATACCGCCGTATGGCAATGAAATATCATCCGGATAAGAACCCCGGAGATAGCGAAGCCGAGACCAAGTTCAAGGAATGCGCCGAGGCATACGAAGTCTTAAGCGACCCTGAGAAACGCCGACGATACGACCAGTTCGGACACGATGGCCTGCGGGGAATGGGGATGCGAGATTATTCGCATATGAGGTGGCAGGATATCGGCAGTATATTTGAAGATATCTTCGGCGGATTTGGTGACTTCGGTGACATATTTGGGATGGGAGGGCGCAGAAGAGCAAGACAGGCCGGTCCGATGCGAGGCTACGACCTGGAGACCTCTGTCGAACTAACCCTTAACGATATTGCTAAAGGTGTTGAGAAGACCATTGAATTTACCCGTCAGGATATATGTCCAGAATGCAACGGCACGGCTTGTGCAAAAGGAACAACACCCGGCCAATGTCCGAGCTGTCATGGTAGCGGCCAGGTTGTCAGAAGTAGTCTCGGCTTCCAGATGGTCTCAACCTGTCCTCAGTGCAGGGGCAGCGGTAAGATTGTTACCAATCCCTGTAAGAAATGCAAAGGCACCGGAAGAGTGCCAAAGAAAAGAGTGGTCAATATCAAAATCCCGGCTGGTGTTCACGAAGGTCAGGGGGTAAGAGTTGCCAGCGAAGGCGAGCCCGGTCGGGGGGGCGGGCCGAGAGGTGACCTGTATTGCTATGTTAGAATAAAGCCGCACGAATTTCTGCAGCGCAACGGAAACAATGTTGTCGCTGTTGTCCCTATAAGTATGACGGATGCAGCTCTTGGGACAACAATCGACGTGCCAAGCCTGGACGGCACAAAACGGCTAAAGATACCGTCCGGCACACAATACGGCAGCGTCTTCAGGATAAAAGGGCAGGGTCTGCCGGATGTGCGAAGCGGTCGACACGGCGACCAGCTTGTGCAAGTAATAATAGAAACGCCAACAAAGCTAAACGCAAAACAGCAGGAGCTACTAAGAGAATTCGCCAAAACTGAAAATAAGAGTGTTTATCCTCAATCCAAAAAGTTTTTTGAGAAGCTAAAAAAATATTTTGGTAACAGTCGATGAAGCGAAAAAAAGCACAAAAAGCCGAAGAACAAAAGGAGCCGAAGGCGGAGAAGAGTGAGCTGGAGAAACTTCGCCAACAAATAGAGGACCTGCAGAAGGAAAAGGACGAGCTTTTTGGAAAACTACAGCGGGTTGGCGCAGACTACGAAAATTTTCAAAAACGAGTTCCCAAACAGATTGCCGACACTATTGCCTACGAAAAGGAAAAAATAATAAAGACATTTCTGCCGGCGCTGGACAATTTTGAGCATACGCTTCAAAACGCACACTCGGCGGAAAACACGAACGTTCTTGTCAAGGGCATCCAGATTATCTACGACCAGATGCTCGATACTTTGAAAACACACGGCATAGAACAGATAGAGGCACTGGACGAGAAGTTCGACCCCGCTTTACATGAGGCAATGATGCAAAAGGCCGAGCCCGAAAGGGAAGAAAACATTGTGCTTGAAGAGTTTCAAAAGGGATACAAACTCAATGGCAGGGTCATTCGGCCAAGCAAAGTAATTGTTAACAAGCTTCCTTTACAGCAAGAAGTTCCGGACGAACAGGAAACGGCAGACATGGAGGATGATACAACCGATACGAGCGACGAGCGACAGGAAACGAGCGACGAATAATGCCGACTTACGAATACCAGTGTGGAAAATGCGGATACGAGTTCGAGCAGTTCCAGTCTATAACCGCCAGGCCGCTCCGCAAGTGTCCTAAGTGCGGCAAGATTAGCTTGAACCGGCTTATTGGTACCGGTGCAGGTGTAATCTTCAAAGGCTCGGGTTTTTACGAGACCGATTACAGAAGCCAAAGCTACAAAGAAGCCGAGAAGAAAGAAAAAGACTCCGGCGAGAAAAAAACCGAAACTAAGAACACCGCAAAGAAGACAGCCGATACAAAAGAATCCAAGCCCGTCAAAAAAGACAAATCCACTCCAACCGAGAAAAAATAAACGCCTCAGAGCCGTAACAGTAATGGAGCGGTAATAAATTAACCCTACTTTGCTACTGGCAGTTTACCCTGTGAGCGAATCCTCGATACCCTCGTCGAATTCGAGACAAATACAAATTAAATGTGGGATTTGGGGGGTGAAAATGTAGGTGTTGTAGGGGTAGACCTGTGTGTCTGCCCGATCTTTTTCTTAGATGAATTAGTAGCTATTTAGGCACCTGTATTATTTCCCGGTTCAAGTCGTCTTAAAACATCAGTCATTGAATAGGAAACAAACTGTTGCCCAAGAGCTGTGAGCACATATGGCTTTTTGTCCTCAAACGCAGATTCCATAGTTTGAGAGGCAGGACCTTTTTCTCGCCGAGGGTGCCTTCGGAGAAATTTACCATCTAAAGTGGTTGCTCGCTCTTGACGTATGACACCACCAGTGCTGAGATCACGAATCAAAAGCTTATAGAGATCGGCTTCTGCGGAATCTTCCCGAGGAATTTGGCCATAGATTTCCATCCATATGTCATATCTTGTTGCGCCTGGATTCTTATAGATTTCACGAATTACTGCGAAATGTGCTTCGTGATAGGTATTTAACCAATCGATAAATAATCGGACAATGTCATCGGAGCATAGGCGTGTACCGCTCGCGTTAGTAACAAGGTTGGCGATATATTCTCGTTTCTCGTCAGTATCAGCCTGATCCCATATCCTGAATGCACGCCGAACTAAATTTAGGTACTCCTCGCTTTGTAGTCGTTCGTCAATTTGTTCGCCAAGCTTTTCGAATCTCTCAGCAATATCGTTTAGAGTAATTGTTAGCAGTTTTATTTTGCGTTGATGCTCGTTAAGCCACTGGGTACGCATGTCATCTGCTTTAGCGTCCCCAGATTCTGTTTTAAAACTGGCCATAGTGCTGATAAATCCACCAACCCAAGGAATACTTCCAAGTGCTGCTAAAAGAAATTTCTCAAAGAACCTTTTTCGACCCGTTGGAGTGAGCTTCGCAATTTCAGACTGGATAGACTTAGTTTTATCATTGTTTGTAATCGCATCCGTGTTCTGGGGTCTCTCATTCATATTAGTTTTAACGTAGTATAAATATATACCTCTTTTAGTTGAGAATTTAGTATAGCTGAATTGAAGGGAGAATAAAGGGTAAATTGCATAGAGGTGTTGTAGAAATCAATCAAAACCGCAGGTAGTCACTCAATAAAATCCATTTTTTTAAAATTTTTTCTATCCCTTCTCCTGTAGTCACTTATAAGTTTTTACCCCTTGAAAAATTCTCGATTTTTCGACAGAAACGCGCAGGTTCGTCCAATTATAGAGGGAGCGTCTTTCTGCGCCCTCAGTGGATTATGAAATGAAAACTCAGGAATTACCAATAATCAATATCAAGTCCTTTCCCCAACTGTTACCGTCTCCTCTTATCCTCTCAACACTACTACTCCCCCTTACAACAGACTCTCCTCCCACCACGCCGCAACGTCCGATAATATTTTATCTTGCCCATCTTAACACCCAAAAAGAACAAAATATGCAAAACGAACCCAATTTTTCAAAAAGTCAAATGTTTACAACCATAGTTAAGAAAAGGAATTATAGCGAAAAATGCACAATGGACACTTGGTCAAAACAAACCCAAACGAAGCCAATTTTACCCGCCTATGGAAAGCTTGCCCGCCGTAGCCTTGGCGAAGGTGGGAAAAACTTACTTTACCAGTTTTACGATTTGCTTGAATTTGGAGTGGTCGGCGGTTTTGAGCGGTTTACACAATATCCTTTCAAGACAGCCGATATTAGCGTTTTTAGCGTTCCGTCTTCGCTGGCGCTACGCCGGACAGGTCTGCAACCACGATGGTCAGATGAACTTTTTGGTCATCTTCAGTTCGGGCTGCCGGTTTTTTAACAGGTTTTTCGCTCTCCTCTTGGGGATGGCTTACGCCAGAAGTCAAGACGGGCTTCGGTATGGTGAGCAGAGCGGGACCGCTGTCGTCGATGGCGGTTAATATCTCTTTGCCCGGTAACAGCTCGGCCATATTGTTCAACGCTGCAAAATACTTCGCCGCTTTTATTCGCGTTTCAAAATCATCCTGATTAACAATTTCGATAACCTGCTTAGCGGCAACTGCGTCAATTACTATTTGCCCTTCGGGTCGGTCAGTATTAACAAATAATGTTGCCGAATCGAATTTATCCCAAATACCGCCTAAATCAGCCAGGAGCAGTCTTAAGTTTTGCCGGCTGCAACTAAGAGCGTGCGATTCTCTCAGCTCGCCCGGGACTGCCGCGCTCCGCTCGTCTGAAGGGATATTATGCTCAATCGCCCTGTTAATAAAAGCTGCAACCTCAGAAGGATTACTCGTCTTCAATTCAAGCCTGCCGTTAAATTCCATCTCAGTGAGGCTGATTTGCCCGGTCGGTTTTTCAGCGGTCGCCACTATTACGGCCGGTTCGGACTTTTGCATCTTCGGTTGCTCAACAGCAAAAGGCTTATCGGTAACGGCCTGGGGAGCAAGTATCGAATAAATCACAACGGCTAAAACAGCTACCAGCCCAATC
>CAYYFT010000015.1:0-17109 GCA_964471015.1 uncultured Pirellulales bacterium
CGTCTTCGGGAAGGCCTGCGTGGGTTAAGCCGAGGTGAATTGGATAGTCGAAGGTTTCTGCGATACAATGGTTGACTTCGATGGTTCGCAGGCAGTCACTGCTTTTTACACTGAGGACCAATTGTGTGAAGCTGCGATTTTCGAACAGCCGGACATACCTTTTCATTTCCTTCAACATCAAAGCGGTGCGTTTTTGAGGTGGGACATCCCGGGTTTTCAGGTCTCTGATGCTTGCTTCGTTTATGCCGATGCGGACGGCGATTTTGTGCATTTTGGCGGCGTCTATTATTCGATGGATACTCTCTCGATTTTTTATATTTCCAGGGTTCAGTCTTATTTTGGCGGCTCCCGCTTCTATCGCCTCAATGGCACGGGCCTCGCTGAAGTGGATATCGGCGATTAGCGGGACAGATACTTTTTGGACGATTTTTGCAAAAGCGGCAGTGTCGGCACGCGTGGGGACGGCGATTCTAACTAATCGGCAGCCGGCCCGGACGATTTTGTTTATCTGCATAACGGCTCGGGTAATATCGATGGTGGATACCTTTGTCATCGATTGAATAACAATCGGAGCGGAGGAACCGATTAAAACCTGCCCGACCTTGATGGTTTTCGTTTTTCTTCTTTTGAGCATATCGAAATTGTAGCTTGTTTTAGATTGGCGAGCAAATTAAAATACGGCCGAGTTATACTGTTGATTATTGATTGTTGTTATGGGTTCGATGCTGATATCCATTGTGGTAGTGTTATTTATTGCTTATGGGGGTTTGGGGCTGGTACTCTATTTTATGCAGCCCACGTTCTTATATAGCCCCGTGCGGGAAGTCACCTATACGCCGGACGAATTAGGATTGGATTTCGAGAGTGTAGTTTTCAAGACCAGTGATGGCTTAAGATTAACCGGCTGGTATATCCCCGCCGAGAACTCGGAACTGACGGTTCTGTTCTGTCACGGCAACGGGGGCAATATAATGCACCGTCTGGACAGTATAAATATCCTTTATAATCTGGGATTGAATTGCTTTATTTTTGACTATCGCGGCTACGGCAACAGCGATGGCAAACCCGGCGAAGAGGGAACGTATCTGGATGTCAGAGCTGCATACGAATGGCTGACTAAAGAAAAAGAGATATCGCCGGATGATATTATTGTCTTTGGCAGGTCTCTTGGCGGAAGTATCGCGGCACAACTGGCAAGTAAGGTCAAAGTGAGGGCTTTGATTATTGAGAGCGCTTTTACATCATACGTTGACATCGGCAGGAAATTTTACCCTTATATGCCCGTGCGGTGGTTTGCGAGATTTAACTACAGAACGGTCGATTATGTTAAAGACGTTCGTTGTCCGGTGATGATAATCCACAGCCGAGGCGATGAGACCATACCGTTCGAATTTGGTTTGGAGCTATATGAAACTGCGAATGAGCCGAAAGAGTTTGTCGAGATTTTTGGCAGCCATAACGACGGTTTTTTGGTCTCCAGCGAGATTTACAAAAGTGCCTGGACGAAGTGGCTAAAATTCTTAAAAAAATATAAAAACCAAGCCCACCGAACACAAGCCTCTTAGAAACTCATAGTTTTCGGGTATTAGCGAGGGGGGCAAATAATTAGCTACTTATCATAAACTGCGGTTAAAGTTTTCTTACCAAACCCACCACGACGGCCTCGATTCGGCAGTTGTCTGAATAAATCGGGTCATAACTATCATTGGCTGGCTGGAGGCGGACCCGGGACTCTTCCCTGTAAAATCTTTTTAGTGTTGCGTTTTCGTTATCGACGATGGCAATAACCAGTTGGCCGTTATTAGCTAAGGCGGTGCGTCGGCAAATCACGAAATCACCATTGCGGATGTCGTCGCCGGTCATACTGTCACCTGTTACCTCAAGGGCGAAGACGTCGTCAACATTTCCAAAATGAGAGCTTAGGGACAGCAATTCGGTGTCTTCAATGGCCTCTATTGGTGAACCGGCGGCAACTTTGCCGGCGAGCGGTATGCCTGCCGACGGCTGGCTACAAGGGTTCAAGCTGTCATTGTCGAGGCGGCTAAGCAGTTTTTGCGCTTTTGAAGTCAGTTTCAAAGAGCGAGCCCTGGCCGGCAAAGCTGATAGCAGGGCTTTTTTTCGCAGTTCTGCGATATGTTCGAATGCGGTGCTTCGGCTTATGCCCAGTTCCGATGCTAATTCTGCTATCGTCGGGGAATAACATCGGCGGGCCTGAAAAACGTGAATCGCTTTTAATAACTGTAGTTGACGCGGAGTAAGCCCCGCCCCTGCCGCAGGGGACGGGGTAAACTGGTTTGTCAATTTTTGTGTTTCCAACTGCATATTTTAATTTTCCTTTTTGGCTTAGCATCCGGTCTGCAGCCGGCTGAACGTTCGCTGAGAACTGGGCCGATTCTGTGGATTCGGGCGGCCAAACAGAGACAAAATCGCCGCCCGGTCCGAATTTGCATACAGGCTCAATTTGCTTATCTTTATCGCTGTTCATTTTTCTTCCGGTCCTCTTTTAGGTAATTGTGTCAGTGACCGAGTTTCGATAATGCTGTAGTAAATGTTTCTATCGGTAATGTAAGGGTGAAAACCCTAACAAAAGCCGAACAAAAATCGATAGTTTGAAAATTTTTTTTGGTCTTGCGGTTCGTTATTTGATAGCGGTGATAATATAGGACTGTCAGCGACGTTGGAAAGACGGCTCACATAGAGCACGACGGGGAAGGCAGTAAGCGAGAGAACCACAAAAGATTGTGCCTTTCGAGTCTGAAGCAGAGGCAATTACTTGTCTTTCAGGAAAGCTTTCGGCAATGATTCGATTATGTCGGTAGCCATTAAGCTGACCTGGCCGAATCTTTCTGCTGCAATGTTACCGGCTGAGCCGTGGATGTGAACGCCAAGGACTGCTGCGTCGAAATTGCTCAGGCCCTGGCCGATGAGGGCGGTTATGACACCTGTAAGACAATCGCCTGAGCCGGCTGTTGCCATTCCGGGATTACCGGTTTTATTGATATAGACTTTTTGGCCGTCAGTAACGACTGTTCCCGCTCCTTTCAGGACGACGATGGTTTTGGTGCGCTGTGCCAATTTGCCTGCCTGCCCCTGGCGGTCGGGCGGCATCTGCTCTCTGAAAAGGGGCGCCCATAATCTTTTCATCTCTCCCGGATGGGGCGTCAAAATCAGATTTGCTTTTAGCTTGGCGGGCCAGTCTTTTATCCTGCTTAAGTTGTTCAGGCCATCGGCGTCTATAAGCAATCGCAGATGCTCCTGTTTGATGAGGGCCTCGAGTATTGAGCGTAGTGCGCCACTGATACCGATACCGGGGCCGAAGGCGAGACAATCGTTTTTGCTGACGGCATCGAGTATGGTATTAATCGCCTTTGCGGATATTCGACCGGCACTGTCTTCGGCCAGCGGTATAGTAGTATAGGATGGCTCTATTGAGGCGACTATCGGTAAAACACTTTTCGGGATTGCTACTCGCACAAGACCGGCGCCGGCCCGCAGGGCGGCCCGGCCTGCAAGTGCTGCGGCGCCACTCATACCAATACTGCCGCCTATGATACAGACCTTGCCAAAGTCGCCTTTGTGGGCATCAATTGCCCTTGGTTTTAGTTTTGGGATATTTTCTATCGTCTGCATTTTTTTAATTATTACCCTGTTCTATTTTTTTATTAATAAGTGTGGCGGTTACGCCTGCGGAAAAACCACTGTCGATGTTAACGACAGTAACACCAGCAGCACAGCTATTGAGCATCGTCAAAAGTGCCGAGATACCACCAAAGCTGGCGCCGGTTCCGATGCTGGTGGGGACGGCAATTACGGGACAACTGACCAGACCTCCTACAACGCTGGCTAATGCTCCTTCCATTCCTGCTATAACGATGATGACATTGGCATTTTGGAGTTTTTCCAGATGGCCGAGCAGTCTGTGCAGGCCGGCCACGCCGACGTCGGGAATTATTTCCGTACGTTGCCCCATAATCTCAGCGGTAACTTTTGCTTCGGCTGCGACAGGCAAATCTGCAGTGCCGGCGGTAACTATCGGTAAGATAGTTTTGGAGACTGGAACCTTTTTCTGCTCGAGGACAATTGCCCTGGCTTGCTTTTCGTAGCGGGCCTTGGGGAATTTTTTTGTTTTGGCTATTGCCTCAAAGACATTTTCTTCGGCTCTGGTGGCCAGGACGTTATTGCCTTTTTCGGCAAGAGCTGAAAATATTTTAACTATCTGTTCGGTGGTTTTGCCGGGGCAGTAAATGACCTCCGGGAAGCCGCGGCGGATTTGACGGTGATGGTCTATACAGGCAAAGCCCAAATCCTCGAACGGCAGATGACGAAGTTTTTCAACCGCCTCGTCGATGTCAATTTCGCCGGTCTTGACCTGCTCCAACAATTTCTTTAATTGCTCAACCTGAATATGTCACCTCACTGTTTTCTCAACCACTTGCTTTTGGCTCAAGGGTTAAATCCGCAAACAGTCCTGCTTTGAATTTATAATACGCCAAAGAAGCTACCATAACGGCATTGTCGGTGCAATATTGTTTTGGTGCGATGAGCAGTTTTTTTGCCGGCTTATATGAATCACATAGCTGTTGTAAAGCGGTTCGCAACTGGTTATTCGCTGCCACTCCGCCACCAAGCAGAACCGTTTCTGCGCCAGTTCTTTCAATTGCCCGCTTTGTTTTTTTCACGAGGACATTAATCACTGCCGACTGAAATGACGCCGCAATATCGGCTATCTCGCTTTGACTCATCGAATCGACCTTGTTTTCACCCTTCATGTCCTGGCCCCTGCAGTAATACAACACAGCGGTTTTGACACCGCTGAAGGAAAAATCCAGCGAGTCCTTTCCGAGCATCGAAAGCGGAAATTTGATTGCATCCGGATTTCCCTTCTTTGCTGTCCTTTCGATAGCGGGGCCGCCGGGATAGGGCAGTTTCAGGATGGTTGCGACCTTATCAAAGGCCTCGCCGGCGGCATCGTCAATGGTGGAGCCCAACAATATAGGCTGCAAAGGTGAATGATAATTATACAAGCTGGTGTGTCCGCCTGATACGAGCAAAGCTACGGCGGGTAATTCGGGACTATTTTGCTCTAAAAGAGCCGATTGGAGATGTGCGTGCAGGTGATTTATCGCTATCAGGGGCTTGTCCCAGACAAAGCTAAGTGTCTTAGCGGCGGTGACACCAACTATTAAAGCAACGGTTAATCCCGGCTGGTTTGCGACAGCGATTGCGTCAATATCATCTTTGCCGACGTCGGCCTGCTGGATTGCCTCTGCTATAACAGGATATATTTTTTCGATATGTGCGCGGGAGGCAATCTCAGGGACGACGCCGCCATATTTTTCGTGCAGCTTTGTCTGTGAGGCCACTACAGAGGACTTGACAATTCGGCCATCGGCAACAACCGCTGCGGCGGTCTCATCGCAACTGGTCTCAATGCCTAAAATATTTACGGATTTACCTTTCGATTGCATCAAGCGGATATTAGCTAAACAAACCAATCCTGTCAATCTCGAAGGGTTTAGTGATGCGAAAACATCCACGTTTTATGTAGTTAATTTTTATAAAGATTTCTACGGCTTTGTTTTTACAGCGGCTTTAGCAAGAAGTAATATCTGTTTACAGATGCTTTTGCAAACGTGCAGCAGAGAGAACCTGATTGGAATAAGCCGGGGCAGTTCGAAATCCGTGCACGGGTTTTGCGGTAATGAATCGCCGAGGATTTTTATGCTATCTGCATCCGGGCAGTTTAATCCCATCTGCTTTGCCGTTTTGATAATCGGTAGGTCTTCAGGCTTGATATTTACCAATCTGGAGCAAATAACTTCCAATGCGAACGGTTCGGTTCCGCCGAGAAGATAGCCGAGCGGCCTTGCTCTGCCACGGATTGGGCCGGGACCGTCCATTACCGTGACGGCATCGATAATAGTCAGGGCAGGGTTCAGGAATTTGTATATTTCAATGAGCAGTTCACAGAACTCCTCGGCGTTTTTGCCTTTCGCAAAGTGCCAGAGGGCTTTTCGCTTGCCGGAACAGCAGCCGAACATATTCTTAACTGCGAACGTCGCTACCAGTTGCTGATGTGTTTTGAACTTCGGCATATTTATAATAACATCAGCATCGAGCGCTACCGAACTTATACCGACCTCGATGCTTTTTGTGCCTATTCGGCACTTTTTCGGTTTATTGAGCTGTTTTACCGGCACGGATAGTTCTTTCAAGGCCTCTTCCAGTTTTAACGCCTTTATGCAGCCGAACACATTGCCCCAGGCAGGGGAGTCGCCGACGAAAGGTCTTGCACCGAAATCTTTTAAGAGCCTGGCGACCTCGAGCAGTATCGCCGGGTCGGTCTGCGTGGCGTGGCGGCGGGACCTTGGAGCGATGAAATTCGGCTTAAGCAGGACGGTGTCGCCTCGTGTTACAAATTTTTCCAGTCCGCCGAGAAGCTCAAACTGTGTCGCAATCGCTTTAGCGATTTTGGGCTGGCTGTAATCGCTGCATCGAGTTAGTGCTACCGTTGGATTGGGCATACGTCGGCTCAGTCAATTATCCTGGCACAAACAAGCAGGAACAGTCTGACAGTTGGTTTGCGTCCGGGCCTGCTGAAGGATAAACTGCCTAATGTTATTTGGTGGTCGATATATTTTTCCGGTCCGAGGAAGATAAAGTCGCCGGGGCTCATTTTCAAGCTAAAACCGGCGGAGGTAAAAAGAAACTCGGCCGATTTTGCCTGGGCGGCCAATTGCGGGATTGGACTGCTTATTGGCGATGGAAATACCGGCAGGACATTAACCCTGCATACACCTCTTGAGCCGGGGATTTTTTCAACTTTTATTCGCAGGGCAAGCCTGCCCGGGCCGATGGTCGCACCTTCCATTGAGCCGGCGGTT
Organism: uncultured Pirellulales bacterium; assembly: GCA_964471015.1. Lineage (GTDB taxonomy): Bacteria > Planctomycetota > Phycisphaerae > Sedimentisphaerales > Anaerobacaceae > CAYYFT01. Next base: position 6,885 of record CAYYFT010000015.1, read on the forward strand.
GAGATATAGAAGATGGTTTCTTCCTTATCTAATCTTGCAATAGTAAAGTCGTTGGTCTGGCCGTCGGGCAACAGCAGTGAAACTGTTTTTATTTTTTTACCGCCGGCATAACGCAATATATTGGCGATTTTATTCCACATTTGGATTTGGCCGAAGCCGACTAAAAATGAGTTGGCGCAAAATGCATCGTAATTGTTAAATTTCAGTGGCTTTGTGTACAGCATCTGCCAAACATCATTCAGCGCGCCGATGTTTTCGGCTGGCATTTCAAAAATACAGATGTTGAGATTTATTGTCTTTAACAGTTGACCGCCTGGATGTTTTGCATCGGCAGGAGGGGCTAAATCGCCAAGCTTGACCTGCTCCCATATAGGCCTGTCTCTTTCAGGCACACCGCAGCCTGTCAGCACCAAAACCACCCAGCTCAGAACCAAGATTTGAAAAACGCGAACCATAGAAAAATAGGTTAGCGATTGTATAGACGACTGTCAAATGCAATTGACAATTCACGATTTACATTTTACAATCGGAAACCAAGTTGGGGAATAGTGTAACGGTAGCACGACTGACTCTGAATCAGTTAGTCCAGGTCCGAATCCTGGTTCCCCAGTTTTTTATTGCCGGTTAAACTCAGTAGCATAACACAAATCTTTATGAAAATTTATGCTTGTTTACCGCCCGCCGCTCGAATATGATGCGGTTATCCTGTAGTGCAATATAATGGAAATCGTTATTGCAGCCAGCCGCTTGGTTACTGCTTAAAGTCACGAATTGTTGAATTTATTGCAAAGGAGTGTGAAATAATGGGATTATTAACAACTCTGGACTGGATTGTAATCGGGTCATATTTTCTAATCATAGTCGCTGTGGTCTGGCGGTCATCAAGGAAACAGAAGACATCGGCGGATTACTTTCTGGCAGGACGTAATATCGGCTGGTTCGCAATAGGAGCGTCCATTTTTGCCTCAAACATTGGCTCTGAGCATATTGTCGGCCTGGCTGGGCAGGGAGCTGCTACCGGCATGGCTATGGCGCACTGGGAACTGCATGCGTGGATTGTGCTTATGCTCGGATGGTTTTTCGTGCCATTCTATTATCAATCCCGTGTATTCACTATGCCGGAGTTTCTGGAAAAACGCTTCAATGCTCATGCCAGGTGGATTCTTTCTGTAGTCTCGCTGGCTGCGTATGTGTTTACGAAAGTTTCAGTAACTGTTTACGCCGGTGCGTTAGTCTTCAGGACGCTGTTACCGGATACTTTCGGCAGCCCTCAAAACGCATTTTGGGTGGGTGCTATCAGTACAGTGCTGCTTACGGGATTGTACACGGTTTCCGGGGGATTGCGAGCGGTACTGTTTACAGATGCGGTGCAGACGTTTATTCTGTTAGTCGGTTCCTTTGCAATCACATTCTTCGGCCTGCAAAAGCTTGGCGGGTGGGGTGAACTGCAGACCTTTTGTAGCAAGAATGTTGCGCAGTATGCGCTGTGGCGTCCACTTACCGACCCGTCTTTTCCGTGGCTCGGCGTTGTCATTGCCTCGCCAATCATAGGCATCTGGTACTGGTGCACCGACCAGTATATCGTGCAGCGCACGCTTGCAGCGAAAAACCTTACAATTGCCCGCCGCGGTGCTGTCTGGGGAGCGTTTCTGAAGGTCTGGCCTGTCCTGATTTTTATTGTGCCGGGTCTTATTGGTGCTGCACTGTATAACAAGGGTATGATGCAGGTTCCAACTAATGAACAAGGTGAAATCGCCGGCGACTACATGTTCCCGACAATGGTGGCTACCTTGCTGCCAACGGGCTTTCGTGGACTTGTTGTCGCCGGAATGTTGGCCGCGCTAATGAGTTCATTGTCATCGCTGTTTAATTCTTCAGCGGCCCTGTTCACAGTGGATATCTATGAGAAAATAAGACCTGGCGCATCGGAACGACACCTTGTGGCTGTTGGACGCGTGGCAACCGCAATCGTGGTTGTGCTTGGGTTGCTCTGGATTCCGGTCATGCCGCTGATTTCCAAAGGTGGGCTGTACCAGTATCTACAGAGCGTGCAGGGTTATCTGGCACCGCCGATAGCCGCTGTTTTTCTGCTGGGCCTTTTCAATCGTCGTATCAATGCTAAGGGTGCTGTCAGCGGACTGAGCATCGGCTTCATCCTTGGCATGGCCAAGCTCACGATTCAGGCTATATTTGGACAGGGCAAGATCGAAACTCCCGGCTTTCTGGCGGCCATTGGTGATTTCAATTTCCTGTATTCTACCGGCGTCCTGTTTTTCATTAGCATCGTGCTTGTGGTGGTTATCTCGTACTTGACACCACCTCCGGATGAGGAGAAGATTCGCGGACTAACATATGGTACGATTGATAGGGCGGCAGTCCGTGCAAGTTGGTGTAGATGGGATGTTGTAGCCACCTTGGTAGTCCTGGGACTTGTCATCGGTCTGTATCTATACTTCTCGTTCTGGATTTGAGCGGTAGGGCTCGCGTAGCATTTATACAGAGCTCGTAATTTACCAGGCGAGTTCATCGTGAGTGGCGACTGAATTCACAACGGCGTGAGAAAATGCCCAAACTGCGGGAAGTCAGCCAGTCGTTGCGATATCGTGGGGCGCAAGTCAGGTGGTACCTCAAGTTTGAAATGGTATAATTTTTCAGTGTGATTTGCAATAAAAAGCCGTTCAAAGCGTCTAAACTGGTGAAGAAAAGCTGAACATAAATAAGGAAGGATGAAAATGAAAGCGTTAAGATTTCCGTTAGTTAGAATAGCAGTATTAGTAAGTTTGCTGATTGGGTTGTCGAATGCGGCTTTAGCTCGTCCCAGTGTATATGTAGGCGTTAGTATTGGTCGTCCGGGTTTTCATCGTAGCTGCCGTCCGGGTTACAGATTTAGCCGTCGTTCTCGTCATTCCGGACGAGCCTGGCGGCACTATCATCCCCACCGGGAAACCATTATTCTCGGCGGAGGGTGCTGGTACGACCGAAGCCCGGATTATTATGTTGTTGCTCCGCCGACGGTAATCGAAAGAACGCCGGTAGTAATTGAAAGACAAACAGTCATTGTGCAGCCGGTGCAATTCGATGAAAGCACGCTGCAACTAAACATGAAACTGCAATACAAGAAGAGCGAGCTTCTCAAACAGCTCCAGATGCCAGACAAAGAGCAGCGTATGGAAGCAATAAGGGAATTGGCTGGATTTTCTTTTGATGATAAAGTCAGGCAGGCCCTTGAGAATGTTTTGCTTTCAGACCCTGACCCTGAATTGCGAAAAGAAGCCGCTCATTCGTTCGGCAAAGTGAAGAATACAAAAGCTCTGGCTGCCCTCGAAAAAGCAAGGGTGGAAGATGCAAGTGAGGAAGTTCGCAAAGCAGCCGACGAGGCAATCAGGAGCATAGAGGGGGACTGATTCTTGAAATAATGAAGCCGTATGTCGCCACTAAAAATGTGACGAGTTCCGGGTCTAATTCAATTCTTACCAGTCGAATTCTGCGATAATGGGTGTGTGGTCGCTGGGCTTCTCCACTGCCCTTGGCTCTTTATCTATGTAGCAAGCGGTGCACTTTTTGGCCATGGGTTTGGTGGCCATAATGTAGTCCAGCCGCCAGCCGAGATTGCGCTTGAGCGAACTTGGTAGTCTGTAATCCCAGAACGTGTACTTCCCAGCCTCTTTGCAGTGCATTCTAAATACATCGACAAATCCCCATTGGACGACTTTATTCAAAGCCTGCGTAACCTCAGGACAAAAGCAAACGTGTCCCAATAAACCTTTAGGGTCATATACATCTATTGGTTGGAGAGCTACATTAAAGTCGCCTACCCAAAGAACAGGGTCAGTGGGCTTGAAGTTCTTATCAAAGAATGTAAGCAGGCGATTAAACCAGTTCAGCTTGTATTCGAATTTTTCAGATTCGGGCAGGTAGCCTTGTGGGACATAAGTGTTGACAATGGAAATGCCGTCAATCTTGGCTTTAATCAACCGGGCTTGGTCTTTCGGCTCATCGTCGAAACCGAATTTTACATTTGATATTTGTTTTTTGCTGAAAATCGCTACGCCATTATAACTTTTTTGGCCTTTGAATACGTGTTTGTAGCTGCTTGTTTCGAACGCATCTGTTGGAAAATCGACATCCTGAACCTTGGTTTCCTGGACACACAGGACGTTCGGCTGATGCTCAGCGAGCCACTGAAGCACTATGGGCAAACGAGCGCGTAAGGAGTTGACATTAAAACTGCCGATTTTCATTTGAGCTGTTCTTTAGCATAAATTGTTGTGAATTTAATTATTTGTCCGATAGTATTATATGGCCCTGCCAAATGCGATAAATCATATTTGGTAAGGCCGCCAGGAGCTTGTATAATATTATCGGGATATTTATGGTTTTCCACAAATATCTTCAAATATTGTTGTTGGACTAAACTTATCTGCAATAAAAGGGAATTTAAGAATATGATAAAAAGAATAATCTTGTACGCTGCTTTAATTATCTTGAGCTTTTCGCTAATAAGTTGTCAAACTGTCCAAGGTTTAGGCGGCGATATTAAGTGGACCGGTGAGAAGGGTGCTGAAATCCTGGGAGGAGAATAGCATAATTTGCCTGTTTAGCCGGGGGGGTTATTTTTTGGCACCTTCAAAAACCAGGGCATGCGGCCTTATGCAGGTTCTTCAACCGAATTCTTTTTAGATTTGGTCTTGGCAAATATGCTTTTTATAGATACTGCCGGTTTCTTAGGTGCTTGCTCCGGAGTTTCAGCTTGCCATAAGGCGGCTTTTTCCTGTGATACATCTGTGGTTTCAGCGATACTTTCGACTATGGCCAGCAAACTCAACAGGAAGCTGAGTATGCTCTCTGCGCCTTGGTTGGCATTAACGCCGCCCGACATAAGGCCGTCGCTACATCCTTTAGTTCTAAAGTCGTAGAGCGGAATATGCAAATCGTTTTCACCGAGGAACCAGTCAAAGGCCTTTCTTTGAAGTATTAGATATCTACCCTTTTGTGTTGCGTCATAAGCGGCCCTTAGCATCATAACCGTGCTTGCAACCTCTATTGGCTGCTGGTCAAACGCAGCCTTTGTCTTGCCACGTTCGTACCATCCTTTGCAGCCAATGAAGCTGAAATGGTCGCCATTGAAAGTATTCGTCAACAGGAACTCACACGTTCTTTCTGCAACTTCGAGGTATTTATCCCCAATGGCAGTCCCTGCAACAAACAGGGCATACGGCAGGATGGCGTTGTCATAAGTCAGGGCGTCCTCGAACCACTGCCAATCAGGGAATTTATTTTCTTCGTATTGAGCCGTAAGACCGTCTGCAGCTATTTCCAGTTGCCTTTTGATGTCGCTGGCTCCGGGGAACTGCTTGAGATAATCGCTCATACCAAGTATCGAATATGCCATGCCCCTCGGATACTGCTTCTCCACATATCCCACTGACCTGTCAAAACGGTCTTTTATTATCGGCAAATAGGATGATGAAGGCGGTTTTGCCATAACCGTCCCTAACGCCCACAATACCCTGCCGAGAGCATCACTGACAGGCTCATCTTTTAGCCAGGTTCTGTCAAAATTCATAAAGTTTCTGACTGAGCCGTCACTATTTTGAGAATGCAGGATAAAGGACAGGTATGTATTAAAAAGCTCGAGAGCCTGCGCCTCAGGGTACTGGGCATAATACCTGGTCACTGCAATTACAGCCCTTGCGTTGTCGTCCGTGCAGTAGCCGTATTTGCGATTTGGGACCGTGAATTTGGCGTGCTGGTACAGGCCTGTATCATCCGTTAGTTTTTTGAGGTGAGTTAGTGATGGTTCAGGCATCTCGATGCTTGAAATTGTTTCCGCTGCTGCTGGTATGGTTTTGGCGGTGATTCTGACCGGCGGTGGCAGGTGTTTTGCGCTAAATAATTTCCAATAGATCTGGCCTATTTTGGGCCAGGTTCTTGACCTGCCATATTCGTATGCCTTTCTTCGCAACGAGTAAAACAGCGAATAATCCCGAAGTATTTCCACAATTACTTCGGCCATCTGTTTCGAATTGCCGAACTGCACTAACTTGCCCTGGCCCTTGGCCAGCAGCTCCATAGCCGCCCAATAAGGGGTCGAGACGACCGCCTTGCCTGTGCCGACCGCGAAGGATAACGTGCCGCTGGTCAGTCGTTCCTTGTTTATATATGGAGTAACATAAATGTCGGCTGCGCATAAAAAGTTATGAAGTTCTTCATCATTTACGAATCTGTTATGAAAGATAACGTGTTTCTGCAAACCTAATTCTTTTACCATTTGCTGCAGGCTGAATCTGTAAGATTCGCCCTCGTTTTTTAATACGGATGGATGTGTCATCCCCAGGATTATGTATAAAACAGATGGTTCAGCCTCAATTATAGCAGGCATAGCCTTGAGCATAACCTCTATCCCTTTATCTCTGCTGAGCAGACCGAACGTCAAGATGGTTCTTCGCCCTTCCATGCCGAATTTGTGCTTATAGTAGTAGTTGTCAACGAAAGGCAAATCCGGTATCCCATGGGGAATCAGCAGAACTTTTTTGCCTGCTATGCCGTAAGTGTCTCGCAGCATATCGACGCCGCGTTTATTCATAGTAATTACTTGGTAAGAGGCTTTGCAAACGTCAACCAATGACTTGTGATAGGCCGGGCTCGGGTTGTCAAGGACCGTATGCAGGGTTGTCATTACCGGCGCCTTTAGTCTGTTGAGCAGCAAGCTCAGATATGAGCCGGCTTCGCCGCCGAATAGGCCGAACTCGTGCTGGACGGAAACCACGTCAACGTGACTGAAATTAATGTAATCGGCGGCGCAAATGTAATCATTTTTTACATTTTGTCGGACTTCGAACTTTACAGGGTCGTTGTATTTCAGTTCGTTATCCGACCGCATCGCCACTACCAACGGTTCAAATCCACCTTTGGCCGACAGTGCGGCATTTTTGATAAGGTCCGAGGTGAAGGTCGCAATTCCGCATTTTCTTGGCAGGAAAGACGAAATAAACGCCACTTTTTTCGTGGTGCTTTTTGCCATCCGTAACATTCCCCTTTTGAGATAGCTGGAAAGTAACCACTTTCATTCTAAGGGTAGCGGTTTAACCTGTCAAGTAATTTGACTGTTGAGTTCGGGTATAAAACTCGCTTTTGCCGAGTGGATGGGTTGATTGGGCATTGTCGGCGGTAAGAAATAGTGCTGAATTGGTAAAAATTTTCGGTTTTTTGCAAACAAATATTGATAATTCCATGTAATATACTACTAATATAATAGGAATATGTGGGAATTAAGTAGCGTAAACCATCTTAACGATTATGAAACTTTCGACCCGGACCAGATATGGGGTAAGGGCTGTATTAGAGCTGGCTGCAAACCAGAGCACAGAGCCTTTGCGGATTAAGACCATTGCACATCGGCAGGATATATCCGTCAAGTATCTCGAACAATTAATGGCCGTCCTCAAATCAGCGGGATTTGTAAGAAGTATTAGAGGCTCTAAGGGTGGTTATATCCTTGCCAAACCTGCGAATCAGATTAAACTTAACGATATTTTTAATGCCCTCGAGGGCCCTGTAACCACCGTCGAGTGCCTTGAAAATGAGAATTACTGTGCAAGAGTTGCTGATTGTGTAACAAGACAGGTCTGGGCAGAGGTGCAACAGGCAATTACGAACGTTCTGCAATCGATGACTTTGCAGGATTTGGTTGATAGGGCAAAGGATAAAAGGAGCTTAAATTATCAAATATAGACGGATGAAGGACAAATTATGAGTGCTATATTCGAAGATATAACCTCAGCGGTTGGGTTTACTCCTTTGGTGCAAATCAATAAGCTCGGCTCGGGCAAAGCCACCATTCTGGCCAAGCTTGAATCATTTAATCCGTGCGGCAGCATCAAAGACAGAATTGCTTTATCAATGATTGAGGAGGCAGAAGAGAAGGGCCTGATAAAACCCGACACAGTTATAATTGAGCCGACCAGCGGCAATACCGGTATAGGACTCGCTTTCATTTGCGCTGCAAAGGGGTACCGATTGATACTAACTATGCCGGAATCTATGAGCATCGAGAGAAGGAAGCTGTTAAAATTGTTTGGGGCAGAGATTATTCTAACTCCCGCAGAGCTTGGCATGACAGGGGCAGTGAAAGAGGCCGAACGACTCGTGGCAGAAAATCCTGACGCTTTTATGCCACAGCAATTTAAAAACCCTGCGAATCCGCAGATTCACAGAGAAACTACAGCGAAGGAGATTTGGGCGGATAGCGATGGTAAAGTTGACATTTTTGTTGCCGGGGTCGGAACAGGCGGGACGTTAACCGGATGCGGTGAAGTGTTAAAGCAACGCAATGCGAACCTGAAGGTTATTGCAGTGGAACCAAAGGATTCGCCGGTGCTTTCCGGTGGCAAACCAGGCCCGCATAAGATACAGGGTATCGGTGCCGGGTTCGTGCCGGAAGTGTTGAACGTTGAGGTAATCGACGAAATTATACAGGTCTCGAATGATGACGCTATGGAAACCGCTCGTCAGTTAGCGGCGAAAGAGGGAATATTGGCGGGGGTAAGCTCAGGAGCCGTGCTGTGGGCTGCAATCCAGGTTTCGCAGCGCCCGGAAAATGGGGGCAAAACAATAGTGGTAATTTTGCCCGATACCGGAGAGAGATATATTTCTACTGAAATGTTTGAGTAATAAGCTTTTGCCTTTTCGAGAGGGTCTGACAATGCGAGAGAATAGTTTGAACAACAAGAAAATAGAAAATTTGGTTGACGGAATTACCCGGACATATAAGGGCGACTCCGGCATAAATTTTATCGATGCCGCTAATCTGCCGGTGCGGGATAAGATTGTAGGGATTCTTGACCTGTTCAATGAGCTGCTTTTTCCAGGCTATACCGGCAAAAGAACGGTTACAAAATCGAATATAAGTTACATCGTTATTGACATTTTATACCACGTCTATACAGAACTTACCGAGCAAATAGAACGGGCTTATAAGCACCGCTGCAGAATGGAGAATTGCGATACCGGTGACTGCCGGGCAATGGCTGAGGACGCCGCCGAACATTTACTAGCCCAACTGCCAAAGATTAGAGAGCTGCTGAAAGGCGATGTTGGTGCGGCTTTTGACGGAGACCCCGCTGCAAAGTCTTATGAGGAAATTGTGATAAGTTATCCCTGCATCATAGCAATTGCAACGTATCGCATTGCCCATGAATTATTTCTGAAAGATGTGCCGTTGATTCCACGCATAATGACCGAATGTGCACACGCAAAAACCGGCATTGATATACATCCCGGTGCAAAGATAGGCAAAAACTTCTTTATCGACCACGGCACCGGTGTTGTAATAGGTGAAACTACGGTTATAGGCGATAACGTGAAGATTTATCAGGGCGCTACGCTCGGGGCACTGAGCTTCCCGAAGGACGAAAGAGGTAAGATAATAAAGGGCGGAAAAAGACACCCGACGATAGAGGACAATGTAACAATATATGCTGAGGCGACGATATTAGGCAATGTAGTCATCGGGAAAGGCACGATAATCGGCGGTAATGTCTGGATAAAACAATCCGTGCCGACCGGTGTTACCGTTACCACGGCAAATCCCGATTTGGTTTATACGGAACACAAAAGTAAATGAGTAGTGAGGATGCGTGGACTAAAAATGGACGAGCGGCTAATTGAAAAAATAGGGAAGTTAAAGCAGCAGCGAAGGGCGGTAATACTTGCGCACAATTATCAGCCCGGCGAGATACAGGATTTGGCCGATTTCACCGGTGACTCTTTGGGACTTAGCATAAAGGCATCGGAAACCGACGCAGAGGTGGTTGTATTCTGCGGCGTGCGTTTTATGGCTGAGACCGCCGCCGTCCTTTCGCCGCAAAAGACCGTCCTGCTGCCGGACAAACATGCGGGCTGCCCTTTGGCTGATATGATAACCCCGCAGCAATTAGCAACGTTAAAAAAGCAGCATCCTGATGCGCTCGTGGTCTGCTATGTGAATAGTTCCGCAGAAATAAAGGCCGAGAGCGATTATTGCTGTACCAGCGCTAACGCCGTTGAAGTAGTGCAGTCTTTGCCGAAGGACAAACGGATTATCTTTGTGCCCGACCAGCATCTCGGCCGATTCGTTGTCGAAAGAACCGACAGGGAACTCATACTCTGGCCCGGCTATTGCGCCGTTCACGTGGCGATAACCGAAGAAGACATTGAAAACACAAAAGCAAGGTATCCGGATGCG
>CAYYFT010000016.1:0-14590 GCA_964471015.1 uncultured Pirellulales bacterium
GGCGGTATCTTACCGGCGATTTCATAGGAGCTGATGTCGTCATAAATGAAATCACCGCTCAAGCGGCTGGCGCCGCCATCGTTAATCCGCAGGTCGATACGATATTCGAGATTGGTGGACAGGACAGCAAATACATATCCCTCGAAAACGGTGTTGTTGTCGATTTTGCTATGAACCACGCCTGTGCGGCCGGGACAGGCTCCTTTCTTGAAGAGCAGGCGCAACGGCTTGGTATAAGTATTAAACAGGAGTTTGCAGAACTGGCCTTTAGCAGCGACGCCCCTATAAAACTGGGCGAACGATGTACGGTTTTTATGGAATCTGACCTGCTGAGTTATCAACAGCAGGGTGCTAAAACAAGCGAGCTTGTAGCGGGCTTGAGTTATTCGATTGTTGCAAATTATCTTAACCGTGTGGTTGGACGGCGTAAAATTGGTAATAATATCTGCTTCCAGGGAGGAACAGCATTTAACAAGGCTGTTTGGGCCGCTTTCGAGAAGGTAATCGCAAAGCCTATTATGGTCCCTGACCATCACGAGGTAACCGGGGCGATAGGTGCAGCGGCCATCGTATCTGAGTATATCAAAAAGAGACGAGGGACGAAATTCAGAGGATTCGAAAATGTTAGCTCTATCGAGTACGAAGTCGAATCTTTTACTTGTGAGCATTGTCCGAACCACTGCGAAATTAAGAAGGTTCAACTGCCGTCGGCAGAGCCGCTATACTACGGCTCGCGGTGTGACAGATACAATCTGAAGAAAGAAACGGCGAAAGTAAAAGGCCTCGGTGCATTCGAGTTCAGAAAGAAGATATTGCTTGAATGTGCGGGTTTGGATGGCAAACCCGAAAGCAGGGTCGCTGGCAGGACCAGGATAGGCATTCCTATGGCTTTGATTAGTTGGCAGCTTCTGCCGTTGTTCGCTCGGTTTTTTAAGGCGTTAGGATTTGAAGTAGTCGTTTCGGGGCGGACCGACAAGCGAATAATTCGTATGGGCGTGGAATCTGTCACCGCTCAGCCTTGTTTTCCGGTAAAGGTTGCATACGGGCATATTGCGGAGCTGATTGCTCAAAAAGCCGATTATATCTTTTTGCCGAGCATTGTCTCGATGACGGCGAGTTATCCTCAAAACAGGTCCAGTCAGTTATGTCCGTATATTCAGTCGCTCGCCTATCAGGCCGAAACAGCTTTTGCCGGCAGGCTCGGTGATACGAAGATACTTACTGCTCCCCTTCGCCTTGGCGAAGGCCGGAAACTTTTGCGAAAGAGTTTTATCACACTTGGCGGAAAGTTGGGGATTTCTGCTTCTGTGATTCGCAAGGCAATCGAAGAGGGGTTTTCTGCCCAGGCAGACTTTGAGCAGGCCTTGGTAAAGAAAGGCAGAGAGATTCTTGACCAAATTGGGCCCGAACAAAGGTTGTTTGTACTAGTTTCGCGGCCGTATAACGGCTGCGACGAGGGAGTGAACCTGCAGCTGTCTAAGAAGCTCGATGAGCTTGGTGTTAAGACGATACCTATGGATATGCTGGCTCTTGACGAGGCGCAGTTGGGCGATGAGTCGTTGCACCGCGGGGTTTACTGGACGTATGGCCAGAAGATTTTGAGGGCTGCCGAGCTCATCAAAAGTGACCGGCGGCTTTTTGCAATATATTTGTCGAACTTTAGCTGTGGGCCGGACTCATTCCTTCTGACATTTTTCAAGGACATAATGGCCCAAAAACCCTGCCTGCTGTTGGAGCTTGATGAACATTCTGCTGACGCCGGCGTGATTACTCGCCTTGAAGCGTTTCTTGAGAGTTTAAAGCATTATCGCTGTCTGCCGGAAAAGAAAAGCCACATCGTCAAAAGGCCCAAAGTTACGGAAAGTATCAGCCGCAAGCGCAGGTTGTATATCCCATATATGGGCGATTGCTCTTATGGCGTTGCGGCCTGCTTTAGGGCCTATGGGCAGCCGGCCGAGGTTATGCCCTTGGCCGACGAAGAAACACTCCTCCAGGGCAGGGCATTCACTTCCGGAAAAGAGTGTCTGCCTTGTGCCATTACCAGCGGGGATATGTTAAAAGTGATTAGGGACGAAAAGTTTGACCCTCGCAAAACCGCCTTTTTTATGCCCGCTGCCTCCGGGCCCTGCAGGTTTGGAATGTATAGCTGTCTGCACAGGCTTATTCTAAGATACGCCGGCGCAGAGGATGTTCCGGTCATTGCACCGAACCAGGACAGCGGTTTCTACAGAGAGTTCACCAAAGACTTCAAGGCCTCTGTTGCAGGAAAATTTATGAAGGATGTTTGGGTTGCTGTTGTCGGTATAGATTTGTTGCGGAAAGCTGTTTTACATCTTCGACCTTTAGCCGTAGCCCCTAAGGGGATCCAGCAGGTGTATGAACAATCTGTCAAACGATGGACCCAAGCTGTTGAAAACCGCTTCAGTTTCTCTCGGATGCGCCGGCTTATGGAATCTATTGCAGAGGACTTTGCAGTGATAAAGCTGGATGGCGAGGTCCAAAAGCCTATGATTGGAATAGTTGGAGAAATTTATGTTCGCAGTCACCCCTTTGCCAATAGCAATGTGATTGCCCGGCTCGAAGAGCTTGGAGCCGTCTGTGATTTGGCCTCGCTGGCAGAGTGGGTTTATTATACGAATTTTACCAGAAGCAGGGAGGCCAGACGCAGAGGCCAATTTCGCAACTGGTCCATCAATGTCTTTCAGGATTATTTGCAGCACAGGATTGAAAAGACACTGGCTGTTCCTTTAGAGAAGATGTTGTGGCACGGGCTTCCAGCCCGTGAAAACACGGCCAAGATGGCCGTGCCACAATTGGCTGAAGGGCCGGTAGAGCATGTAATCGAACTGGCCCGGCCATACCTGCACCATTCATTTGAGGGCGAGGCGATACTCAGCATAGGCAAAACAGTGGAGTATCATCATCAGGGCTTCGGCGGAGTGGTCAATGTGATGCCTTTTAGTTGTATGCCCTCGACGGTCGTTAGTTCCCAGACGATGCGTGTAAGTGCTGATTGTGCCGATATGCCCATTTTGAATTTAAGCTTCGATGGCCAGGACGATTCGACTTTAACTACTCGCTTGGAGGCTTTTGTCGAGCAGGTCCGCCAGAGACAGCCGCAGGTTGCGGCTCGCGGTGCCGGGGTTATGAGTTGAGCTTAATCATATTTTTAGCTGTCTCTAACACTTTTTTCCGCAGGGCCTTGGGTGAAAGCACCTGCACCTGGTCGCCGTAGCCGAGAATCCACCAGGTTATTTCTCTCAGGCCGTCAACCCGAAATTCAATAGTGGCTGAGTTGTCGCCGTTGCGTGTGACTTTTTGTGTGCTGTGCCATTGCACCTCGGCGACATTATTGGCCACCATCGGCAGGAACCGCAGCTTGATGTTGTGAATTCTGCCTTCGGGTATCATTGACCAGGCCCTGCCGAGGTAATCATACAGATCGAACCTCTCGCCGCCTACGAAGTACTTTTCTGTGCTTTTTAGTTCTTTAATGCGGTTAAGTTTGAACGTGCGAATGCTTTTGTGCAGGTCGGAGAGGCCCAGCACATACCACGCCCTGCGATTGTACATCAGGTGGTAAGGACAGAGTTCGACGTCAATAATTTGGCCTTCAAAAAGTGAATGGTACCGCATGCTCACCCTATTTTTCTTTGCAATGGCTTTTTGTAGTTGTGCGAAGGTTTTATCGAGCGTCTTATTTGGTGCCTGAGGGTCAGCTTTTGTGGAGATATTTTGCAGGACTGTATTGCAATACTTTCTGATTTTAGCAGGCAGGTTGTTTTCGATTTTCAAGGCGGCCAGCAGCGCTGAATTCTTGAACGGCATCTGTATTTGACTGCTTGCCTTATGAACCAGCAGAAGCAGGCCGAGTGCCTCTTGCAGGTTCAGGTCTATCGGCGGCAGGAAAAACTCGGGGTCTATGGCATAACTGCCGGTTTTGGCATTGTAATGATATGGCACGCCGATGGTTTGCAGTTCTTTCAAATCGCGGAAAATCGTCCGCCGGCTCGTTCCGAACATTTTTGCCAAATCGCTGACGGCATAGTTTTCTCCTGATTGCAATGTCGTTAGAAGCTGCACGACCCTGCTAATTCTGCTGGCCTTCATAGTCGGCCCCCTTGGATTATTTATGTCCTGCCATATAGCTCTTGCGGGCCAATTATAGATTCTTCAAGGCTTTTATCAAATAAAAACTGCCGAACGCTGGTGCGGAGGCGGCATTTATTTGCATAAGCCTTTTTTATAACCGACGCTTGCGGTTTTCTCCAGCAGCGCCGCCGGATCCCGCTCAAACAGTGTGTTGATAAAATTACTTTGCGCTGGCTGAAACTGTGTCCATATTCTTTAGCTGGCTTTGCGCCTCTGATATCGCAAAAAATCACCAAAAAAGGATAAAGCAGTAACAAAACCGTAATGATTGTAGTCTAAACTGCGATTGTGTTGAGTAAACAATTTCGGCAAATCTATATTTTGACAGGAGAAACAAATGCGCCTTTATTGCTTTTTTATCATCTTTCTCGCTTTTTCAGTTGCACCAGTATATTCACAAGACCACAAATATCCCCAGGAAGACGGTTCAAATCTAAATAAAAATAACACAAAAAACGGCGAGGTGATACTTGCGTATAAAGGGTTTGAAAGATTTCTCAACAGCGAACATACGTGGGAAAATTATCAGAAGTGTGTATTAGATCCGTATCCCACCGTAACTAAACTTCACGAAAAATATCAGGAATGGGGCCTGGCGAATAAAGATAGTTTTCCCGAGAAGGTTACTAATATTTCGGAAAGCAAATATCGACAGATTCTCAAAGATGTTAATGACCAAGAAATTTGTTCTATATATGATTCGGTTGTGCAACGTTGCAACAGAATCCTTGCGCCTAAGGAAGAGATAGATATATGCTTTTTTTTAAGCCCGATTAAAGACTGTTTAATGCTTTCGGTTTCTGGAAGAAAAACGATTCTCATTTCGATAGAGTATAAATTGGAGAATATCCCTCTGATTATCGTCCATGAATATGCACATTGTCTGCATCACCAATACAGACCTCCTAAAGAGTCAGAGTCACTTAGCGACGAGTTAGTTAGTGAAGGAATAGCATCGTTTTTTCCAACGATTGTCGATACAAACGCATCTATTTATGACGGGCTGTGGATGATGCCCAGCCCCGCAGTTGATTGGTGCGTTGAAAACGAAAAACTAATCATCGGCACCATTAAGCAGGATTTAAACAAGGGCGGACTTGAGATAGAGAAGAAATATATATGCAGCGGATTGGGGTTTGCGGCTCCGCCGGAAGGGTTCCCTGAAAAAACGGGATACTATATTGGTTACCGCATGATCGAAAAATGTTTAAAAGAAATACCCCTCGAAGAATTATGTTCGATGGATTCTGATGAGGTAATTGCGAAAAGTCAGCTTTTTAATTCTATAGAATATTCTTACTATCGTATAAAAGCGGGCAAGATTAACCTTGGGTCTGTCAATTCATTTCCACAAAAAATTGTTAAAGTAATTTCAAATCAAAGCCCTTATGAAGTGGAGATACAGAGCCACGCGACTAATTTGCCGGCAGAAAGATTTAATTTAATAAAAACTCACCGATATAACAGGCACACCAGCTATCCAAAAGAGATAGCAGTATATTTAGAGCCTACAGAGTTAATTGAATGTAACTCGCCCGAAATAAGCCATATTGTTGAGTCGTTGACAAGGGATGCCATTTACACTTACGGCCTCATTGAGTCCGCTTTAAATTTTGCATCTTCTTCCGTGAAATATGATGCTGAGCTGGCAAAGGAAATTTCAGCCGGCGGGCATTATACACAAAGCGCTTTAGAGACTTTACATTCAAAAAAGGGCACTTGCAGTGAGTATGCTAATTTATTTCTTGCTCTCGTTAGAAACGCGGGTATTCCGGCAAGATTTGTCATAGGCAGAATTTTACCGCCCGACGGCAATCAAATTTATCATGCTTGGGCTGAATGTTACATCAATGATATCGGATGGGTGCCTGTTGAAGTCCAAAATGGTAATACTTGGATACCGGATCGGGGAATAAAATTGTTTGCTGGAAGGGACTTCAAAGACTGCAATGTAACGTTACCGGATATTCAAGCTGATATAGAAAAAATTAATAAATAGTTGGGCTTGATTCACAGAACAAATATAAGCGATTCAGCACCTGGAGCTTTTTTTCAGGTGCACCTGCAATACCGTAATGTCAGCAGGTGTGATGCCGCTTATGCGGGCAGCTTGAGCGAGCGTACCGGGCCTGAAAGCTGCCAATTTTTCTTTTGCTTCTGCCCGGAGGTGCTTGATACTGTTGACATCTAAATCCGGTGGAATCTTCTTGTTCTCCAGAGTTTGCAAATTGGCCACCAGCCGCTGTTGTTTGGCTAAGTAGCCCTCGTATTTGGCGTCGATGATTACCGCCTCTAATACACCATTATCAGAACCCATATTTTTGACATCAGGGTTCTCAGCTAATTGTTTGGCGACGGTATTGTTTGGCTGTTGCAACTGCTCCCATAAGCTTAAGCCCTCCGATCGGATGTTTTTCAGATAACTTCTAAGTTTATCAATGCTTTTCAGCTTGTTTTGGAACTTTTGCCATCGTTTTTCGTCCACGAGCCCGACCGATTTGCCGATTTGCGTCAATCTTCGGTCCGCATTATCGGCCCTTAACACCAGCCGATATTCAGCCCGCGAGGTGAACATCCGATAAGGTTCATCAATTCCTTTTGTCAACAAATCGTCTATCAGCACTCCGATATATGCCTGGTCTCTGCCGAGAACAATCGGCTCTTTGGACTGGATTTTTCTGGCGGCATTTATGCCGGCCATAATACCCTGCCCTGCCGCCTCTTCGTATCCGCTGGTCCCGTTTATCTGCCCTGCCAGAAATAGCCCCGATATATTCTTGGTCTCCAGGCTGCTCTTAAGCTGAATCGGCGGACAATAATCATACTCAATCGCATAGGCGTAATGTACAATCCGTGCGTTCTCTGTTCCCGGCAGCAGTTTGAGTATCTGCTCTTGAACATCTCTCGGCATCGAGGTAAAAATACCATTGCAGTAGATTGTTTTTATACTCTCTTCTTCCGGCTCCAGAAAGATGCGGTGTTGTTCTTTATCCGCAAATCTGATCACTTTGCCTTCGATGCTTGGGCAGTAGCGTGGGTCGGTGCCTTTTATTTGGCCCGAGGAAAGTGGAGCGCGGTGCAGATTGTCTCGAAGCAGCTTGTGTATCTTTTCGTTGGTGTATGTAATCCAGCACGGCACCTGTGGCCGATTTATTGATTCGGTCATAAATGAAAACGGCACTGGCGGCTCGTCACCGGGCTGAGCTTGCAATTTGTCCAAATCGCACGTCTGTGCATTTAACCTCGGTGTCGTATCGGTTGCCATCCGCCCAAGTTTCAGTCCGAGCCTTCTTAAGCTCTGCGAAAGTTCTACGCTTGGCGGCTCATCAATCCTGCCGCCGGCCCATCGGTCGCTTCCGAGATACATCATTCCGCTGAGGAATGTCCCCGGCGTTACGACAACTGTTTCTGCTTTATAAACCGACCCGTTTTTACAGCCAACCGCTCGTACCTTATTGTTTTCTGTTATTAACTCTATTGCTGTCCCCTCGACAATCGTCAGATTTTCTGTTTGTTCGAGCATTTGCTGCATCCACTTTGCATATTTGCCTCTGTCGGCTTGGGCGCGTGGCGATTGCACAGCAGGTCCTTTCGAGCGATTCAGCATACGGAACTGGATTCCCGTTGCGTCTATCGCCAGCCCCATCAGCCCTCCCAGCGCATCGATTTCGCGCACGATTTGTCCTTTGGCCAGTCCCCCGATGGCCGGATTGCAGCTCATCGCGGCTATTTTATTTTTGTCGATGGTAATAAGGCAGGTTTTAGCCCCGATTTTTGCCGCTGCGAAAGCTGCTTCGACACCGGCGTGACCAGCGCCTATAACAATACAATCAAATTCATTTGCTTTCATGGATTTTAGTCAGCGCGACTGCAGATGCAATGGCAAAATTGGCTGTGTGTGTAATGCTTATGCTTATATGTTTAATCCCAAGCCTGTCGGCAATCTTTTTAACTTCGCCGTATAGAGTAACCTCCGGCTGACCTGTCGGATTATTTACTATCTCGATATCGGTCCAGGCAATCTTGCCCCGCCAGCCTGTCCCCATCAGTTTAAGAACGGCTTCTTTTGCTGCAAAACGGCCAGCCAATTTCTCTGTTCCATTTTTGTTTGCCTCGGCATAGTCTTGTTCGGCGGCGGTAAAAACCTTATTTAGGAAACGCTCCCCGTGCCGCTTTATCATCTCTTCTATTCGCGGAAAATCTACAAGGTCTATACCATGTGCTATAGTTTCCATTTCACAAGACTCCAGACACAAGACACAAGACTTTGGGTCTGTGGTCTTGGGTCTTTATTCGTTACACATTCGGTAAGTTTTTTCCAGGCAGAAGTCTATAAATTTATCTTTTTCGTTCAGCATCGTTTGCTGCACAAGTTTGGTGCTAAATTCGTTAACGGCCTTTCTCCGGCGGTCAAAAATGATTTTTGTTTCCAATTCTTTTTGTACGTTTTCGAGAGGTACAAAACTCTTCGGCTTTTTCTCTTCCAGTTTCATTATGAAAATATGCTCGACCCGCCCTTCGGAAGGGCTGGGCTCGCTGGCCTCAATAGGCCCTGCAATCTGCGACGGCGTCATTCTCGCGGACTCGGCGGCAAGAATATCATAGGGCTTAGCTAATGACCCCGGTTGCACAGGTTTCCACAATCCACCGAACGACGCCCGGTGTCCGTGCGAATACTGCTTCGCCAGTTCGCCGAAATCTTCACCTTTCTGTAGTCGCCCCATCAATTCATTGGCCAGTTCCCTGGCTTGTTCGAGCCGGCTTCGATTCGGCTCTGCCACTTCCAGCTTCGGAATTTGGATATCAATCAGCCGAAATGTTATCGTTGCCGGTATGGCGAAGAATTCCTCCTTCAGTTCATTGTAGCAGTTCACTAACTCGTTGTAAGTGATAAGCCTGTGCTCCGGCAATTGCTGGCGAATATAATCCTGGCTGAGAATCATCTTTTTCTGATATTCTCTGAAGCTTTGCCAATCCATTCCCATCTGTTTCAGGGCCTGTTCAGCCTTGGCATAGTCGCCCTTGAAGCCGACAACAAATCTTCTCACTTCCGCTTCTGTAGCCTTTTCCAGAGCATCCTCAATATCTTTATTTCCTGCCGCATCCCTTTTGGCCTGTTGATAAAGTAAGATATTCGATATTCTCGTTGTAAGGATTCGCTCGAACTCGGGCCTGAGCTGTTCTTTGAACTGCTGGAGACTACTTTTCTGAGCGATTGGCCTGAGATATTCTAATAACGGCTCAGTTGTTATTTCATCGGATGTTATAGTTTCACCGCCCACCGCCAGCACAAATCCGCCCGATGCTTCTGGCAGACCTTCTCTTTGCGCAGGAGGGATAAGCGCCAGTTCGTCTTCGGTGAACTTTGGCTTACTGCCGCCTCCGCAACCGCCTGTCAACAACAGGACAGATACCAATAGAAAAGACCACTTGGGCATAGTTAAATCTCCTACTGCCGGCTCCAGGTTGTGTATTAAAGGCAAAGAATCTGCCGGAAGTAAAATTTTATGCCAAAATCCCAATATAATCCACAAAAACATTTCAAGAGAGAACTATTTGCGGCAGACAATTTTATTCGGCTCCAACGCGACAAGTAAGCTTTATTCGCCCGTTTCGCTGAAGTTTTCGCTGTGCTTTTTTCCTTTTTTCAACGTTATTTCCTTGACATTTTTCTCTTAATGTGGTAGGTTATTTTTTACTGATTGGAGAAAAGTGGGAGCGAGGGTGCATCTTAAAAGCATTTATATTTTGACTTTCTGACGAGCTTTCCCGCTGAAAAAAGGGTTTTTTTGTGTTGAGTTTTCTGTTTATTTGAAGGGGCCACTACGGGGTGGAGGTTATAACAAGATGAAGCGCATAATGACAATGATAGTGGTGGTTTCCATATTGACAATACCACCAAATAGTGGATTTAGCGGCGAACTGTCGCTTGTTCTTGGACGTGAGGAGCTTGTTGAAGCTGGTGGTGTTGACATTGACGTAGGCACGTATTCGGTGCCGTCTTATGTAGACTGGGATAATGATAGCCTGAGTGATTTGGTTATTGGTACGGGCAGTGGTTATGTGCGTGTGTACCTGAATGTTGGAACCCAATCAAATCCACAGTTTTCGAGCTATTTCCGCGCCCAGTCTGACGGCGCAGACCTTTATTGTCCTCCATCAGGCTGTATGGGTTGTTTCCCGCGTGTGGTATACTGGGACGGAGACACTCGCAAGGATTTGCTCACCGGCCGCTCAGGTGGCACCGTTAAGATTTTCCTAAACACCGGTACAGACAGCGACCCAAACTTCGACGGCGGGACGCTGCTTCAGGTAGGCCAGCCCGGCTCGAAGGGGAACATAGACGTCGGAAGCAGGGCAACCTCGACAGTGGTGGACTGGAACAATGACGGCAAAAAAGACCTGGTTGTTGGGGCTTTAGACGGCTTGATTCATCTATTTATCAACAGCGGGACAGACTCTGAGCCAAACTTTCTTGCCCAGACGTATGCTCAGGAGAATGGTTCAGACCTGGGTGTTCCTTCTTACCGTTCGAGTCCGGTGGTTCTTGACCTGGATGACGACGGCAAAAAAGACCTTCTCATAGGTGATACTGATGGACGGCTATTGTTCTACAGCAATGTTGGAACTGATGCGAATCCGAGCTTTTCGGGTTACTCGCTCGTTGAAGCTGGCGATGTTGTAATTGATGCGGGCTCACGCTCCAGGCCGTTCGTGTGTGATTGGACCGGCGATAATTACCTCGATGTGTTGATAGGCGCTTATGATGGCAAGGTTCATCTGTATCAAGGCTTACCATTCCTGGGTGATTTCGAGCCGGATGGAGACGTGGATATGATAGACTTTGCAGCTTTTGCCGGACATTGGCTGGAAACTAACTGTGGACAGTGCGGCGGGGCCGACCTTACCGGCGAGGGAGACGTGGATATGGACGATTTAGAGGAGTTTACAGCAAACTGGCTGGCTGGTATTGAATAGCTTATTACCGCAAGATATAGTTTATGGTTTTATATTTTCTTCAGAACGTTTATCAGCGTTCTCGGCTCAAAGTAATTCTCCGGCAGACGCAAATATACCGTTTTCGGGCCGGCAACCCTCACCGTCCCTTTCGTCTTGGCGAATAAAGAATCAGCTTGCACGTTTGAGTCTTTACTGAATGAAAATATCAAATCTCTGCCGGAAACAACGATACTTTTTATACCCTGTTTGCTTGCCTTGATTCGAAGCTCGGCCAGTTCCAGCAGCAGTTCGACGTCGTCCGGTGTTGGTCCATATACGTCAGCCAGTTCGCTCTCTATCTGTTTCAGGTCCTCAGTCGTCTTTGCGACCGCAATTTTGCGGTAAGTATCCATCCGGTACCTGTCGGACGGTATGTAATTTTTCGGTATATATGCAGCGAATCCTAAATCGACAACAGCGGCAGGTTCAGCCTCGGCCGGTTCATTCTTTAATTTCCTGACGGCCTCTGCCAGCAAATCGCAGTACATCTGATAACCTACCAGTTGAATATGCCCGGATTGCTCAGCCCCTAATATATTACCCGCCCCGCGAATCTCCAGGTCTCGAAGTGCGATTCTAAAGCCGGCGCCTAAATGCGAGTAATCTTCGATGGCCTTAAGTCGCTTCGCTGCCAGCGGCGTAATCGGCCTTGAGCTCGGCAGCAGCATATACGCGTATGCGCGGTGCTTATACCTGCCTACTCTGCCGCGAAGCTGGTGCAGTTCAGCTAAGCCGAACCGGTCCGCATCGTTTATAAAAATTGTATTCGCATTTGGAATATCCAGGCCGGATTCGATTATTGTCGTGCACACAAGCACGTCGGTTTCGCCCGTCACAAAATCTATCATCGCCTTCTCGAGCTCGTTCTTGGTCATCTGCCCGTGTGCGATGGCAACTTTTGCATCACTAACCAGCTTTTGAATTTCCCACGCCTTTTTCTCAATCGTCCTGACCCTGTTGTGCAGGAAAAACACCTGTCCCTGGCGATTCAATTCCCGGATGATAGCCTTTCTTATAAGCTCCTCGTTATAGGCGGTTATGGTTGTTACTATACTTCGCCTGTCTAATGGCGGCGTGCCTAACGAGCTTATGTCGCGCAGGCCCAATAATGAGATATGTAGTGTCCTTGGAATCGGTGTCGCTGTCATTGTAAGGATATCGACATTGATACGCAATTTTTTGAGTTTCTCTTTGTGTTCGACCCCGAATCGCTGTTCCTCATCGATGATTAAAAGCCCTAAATCACGAAAACCTACATCACCACTTAAGAGCCGGTGTGTCCCTATCAGCACGTCAACCCTGCCCCGTTTTGTCCGTGCGATGATGTCCTTCGCCTGCTTTGTTGTCTTAAAGCGGTTTAGGACTTCGATACAAATCGGAAAATCAGCGAAGCGTTCGGTAAAAGTCCTGCCGTGCTGCACAGACAATACCGTTGTCGGCACAAGCACCGCTGCCTGTTTCCCATTCTCCACCGCCTTAAACGCTGCACGCATCGCAAGTTCTGTCTTGCCGTATCCTACGTCGCCGCACAGCAGCCTGTCCATCGCCGCAGCTTCTTTCATATCTGCCTTGATTTGCTCTGCGGCGGTAGTTTGGTCCGGTGTTTCCTGATACGGGAAAGACTCTTCGAATTCAGCCTGCCAGGCTGAATCCGCTCCGAACGCAATCCCGCCTTTTGCTTCGCGCTTCGCCTGGACCTCGAGCAGCTCGCCGGCCAGATCCGCAACGGAGCGTGCGACTTTTTCTTTTCGCTTCTGCCATTTCTTTGAGCCGACCTTGCTCAATCTTGGCCGTTTCGGACTTGTCCCTATGAACTTTTGCACCAGAGCGATATTTTGAACTGAAACCTGGATTTTTACGCCGTCGGCGTATTCAATCGTAAGATATTCCGATGTGCCCCTCTTTTCCCGTATAGTTTTTATCCCTAAAAACTTACCAATGCCGTAGGATGCGTGAACTACGTAGTCGCCCTCCTGTAAATCTGCGAGCGTATCCACTGGTGCGCCTGCCCGCCCCTGCCGCGGCCGCCTCCTGAGGGCATATTGGCCGAACAGCTCGTGGTGACTTATTATGATTGTGTTCAGCGAATTTACGATGAACCCCTGATGGATAAATCCCTGCAGCAGTTTAAAATTCGCCGGCATTTTCTTGTTACTTTCTGTTATAATTTCGATTACCCTTTTATTTTCAGCCGAGCTTTCGCAGTAGAGTAAAACTTTCTTTTTTTGTTTTGCCTCTTGAACTAATTCCTGCAGGGCCTCCTTGTGTCCCGCCCATAATGAAGTGGCCTTGTGCTGGAACCGCTGCACGCTTTTAATATCGACCTTAAGAAACTCGCTTGGTGCAGACGTAGCAAATCTACAGATGTGCAATTGTGTGAATTTTGCTATTGCCTCATAAATATCTTGCCAGCTATAAAGTCGCCCCGCATCTTCGGCCCGTTCTCGAAACAGCTTTGCAACTTCTTCGATGTCGTTTGGCTCTTCGAGAATTATTATGGTATTTTTTGGCAGGATATTTACGAAAAGCTCTTTTTCCTCTATGGCAGTTCCACACACCGCCGAGGCGATGTTAACGCCTTTTATTTGTTGGCTCGACCGCTGCGTATCCAAGTTTATTTCGCGAATACTTTCTATTGTGTCGCCGAAAAATTCAACCCTGATTGCTTCAGCCCCGTTAGAAGTTCTTGCTGATAATGGAGTAGAGACCTCAGGCGCTTTACTTCTAACGGGGTCAGCGTTTTGCGGCGATAAACCCTCTTGTTTTTCGTTTGAGAAGGTTTTTTTGATGCTCAGCGGTGTGTAAATATCGATAATCCCGCCGCGGCGTGCAAACTGCCCCGGCAAATCGACCGTTTCCACTTGCTCGAATCCATTGTCAACCAGCCACTCGGTTACTTGTTCGAGCGGCATCGTCTTGTTTATTTGTAGCTGTAGGCAGCTTTCCTCCAGAGCTTGCGGCTTTGGTATCGGCTGGCAAAGTGCCTGCACCGATGTTGGAATAATAAAGTTGTCCTTTCCTGAACGGGCGACGAGCGACGAGTGACGAGCGACGAGCTTTAATCTCTCAGCCCTGATTTCATCGGTGGCGTCCGCCAGTTCTTCTTCGCCCTCCCATGCGGGCAGGGCCTCGATATTTTCAGCCCCGAAGGTATGTAAATCATCAGCCGCCTTGTCGGCATCATCGATGTGCGGACAGATATACAGAATAGGCCTGTTGAGTTTCTTTGATATGTAAGAGCCGAGCAGGCGCGCAAACGACCCCCATGTCCCCGCGACTCTAACCGCCCCCCCGCGTGGCACGGCCATCTTGGCCGTGTTTTCACGGGCTGGAAGCCCGCCTACCCAAAGGCTTGTCCGTCGGGCAGGCCCGTGCCACATTTTGAGTCGGGAGATTATCTCCGCAACCGTTTTGTCCCGACCAAGCTCCATAAAATCGC
>CAYYFT010000016.1:14690-16543 GCA_964471015.1 uncultured Pirellulales bacterium
AGTCGGGAGATTATCTCCGCAACCGTTTTGTCCCGACCAAGCTCCATAAAATCGCTGCTATTGATAACGCTTAAAGAGTCGGCCGCATTATTTGGAGCTTGCTATGGATTTTTTGGCCGCCTCTATCATCTTTTCAACGGTTATCCCGAACTTCTCGAAGCAGACTTTTGCAGGTGCGGACGCACCGAATGACGACATACCAATAAAGATACCATTATCGCCGAGCCATTTCTTCCAGCCCTGTTCGACACCGGCCTCGATGCCGACTCTCGCTTTTGTCTCAGGCGGAATAACCGAATCTTTGTATGCCTGTTCCTGTTTTTCAAACAGTTCCCAGCACGGCATACTAACTACCTGTGCGGCAATCCCCTCATTTGCCAATCCCTCAGCAGCGCACAAGGCGATAGAGACCTCTGAGCCGCTCGCCAAAAGCAGAGCATCGGGCCTGTCCGCCCCGACAAGGACGTAAGCGCCTTTGCTTAGGTTTGCCGCTGAGCCATATTTGTTTTGGTCCAGCACGGGCAATCCCTGGCGGGTAAGCAGCAAAGCCGCTGGCCCATCTCGATGCTCTAATATATATTTCCAGGCCTGGGCTGTCTCGTTAGCGTCGGCCGGCCTGAACACCTGCAGATTTGGTATCGCCCGAAGGCTCGCTAATTGCTCTACCGCCTGATGTGTCGGCCCATCTTCACCGACGCCGATGCTGTCATGAGTGAATATGAATGTAGTCGGGTATTTTGAAAGAGCCGCCACGCGAATCGCAGCCCGCATATAGTCGCTGAAAACCAGAAACGTTGCGCCGTATGCCCTTGTTAGGCCGCCGACGGAAATCCCGTTCATTATTGCCCCCATCGCATGTTCCCTCACGCCGTACCGTATATACCTGCCGTTGCGTTTACTTTGTTGAAAATCCTCAGCCCCCTCGAACTTTGTAAGATTGGAAGGCGTCAAATCCGCCGAGCCGCCCAGAATCAGCGGACACTTAGGCATCACCGCATCGAGAACCTTCCCGGAAGCCTTGCGTGTCGCAATGGAGCTGCCCGCCTCGAACTTCGGCAATAGCTCATCAAGCTCGATTCTTAATTTGCCCGCCGCCCCGTCACGGAACTGCTGCGCAAGCTCCGGGTAACTCCGGGCGTACTTTTCGAACATCTTGTTCCATTTTCTCTCGGCTCGTCTGCCACTGTCCACAGCTTTTCGCATATGGTCGAGAACTTCGTCCGGCACAACAAAGCTCTTTTCGGGGTCCCAGCCGAAATTTTTCTTAACTAATTTGATTTCATCCTCACCCAAAGGAGCACCGTGCGCACCGGCTGTGTCCTGTTTGTTCGGACTGCCGTAAGCGATATGCGTCCGAAGTTTTATAATACTCGGCCGATTCTTTTCCCGCTTGGCTTTTTTCAATGCCTTCTCAAAGGATTCCATATCATTGCCGTCGCCATCGACCGCCAGCACGTTCCAGCCGTAGGCCTTGTAACGTTTCGCCGCATCTTCGGTAAAGGAAAGCTTTGTATCGCCGTCGATTGTGATATGATTGTCGTCGTAAATCACAATCAGGTTATCCAGCCCGAGATGTCCCGCCAGCGAGCAGGCCTCCGCAGATACCCCCTCTTCCAAATCACCATCACCGGCGACTGCATAAATCATATAATCGATAACTGGAAAACCGTCTCGGTTGAAATAACTCGCCAGATACTTTTGTGCTATCGCCATTCCGACCGCATTTGAAATCCCCTGTCCTAACGGCCCGGTCGTAACTTCGACACCGAGTTCAGCGTGGTATTCTGGGTGTCCGGGTGTTTTACTTTGCCATTGTCGGAAATTCTTCAGCTCTTCCAGGCTCAGGGGATAGC
>CAYYFT010000017.1:0-16410 GCA_964471015.1 uncultured Pirellulales bacterium
GATTCCACCAACGCTCTCTTACGCACAAATTCGTACAGGGCAGTAGAGTCGTCAATCTCGTCCGGTACACCCAGCGTGTCATCAGATGAATTTGCAAAAATGCTTTGGTTGGAAACCTTGCGATATTTGAACTGACGGGGGAGTGTAATAATGTGCTCAACGGCAGGTACTGTAGAATTTACCGGCCCATCAGCAACCTCACAAGTTAATCTCTCATCGCTGATTACCGATGCAGTTATCCTGAACTTCAATACTCCTTTCAAAGCTGCCACCCACGTATCAACGTCAAGTTGGTCACTGCTAAGCCACACTCCACATTCGTCGAGCAGGTTATTAAAAGCGTAAAGATACTGCCACCAATGCAAGCCGTCATCGAAAGAAACCTGTAAAAAATAACCCAGGGACTTTCCCTGTTTATCAGTGGTTAAGGCTGGCCAGAAACGCCTGCGACGACGAACAAAATTGCCGCCCCGGAAAATTTTTGAAAAGTCAAATGCATCACCCTGATTATATGGTGCCCCGCCGTAATCACCTGCTTCATTAAGACACCATTTGCGGTATACATCCTTTACCTGATAAAAACCAGCGTTTGTCGAAGGCGAGAATTTATCATAATTAGTGTCCTCGCCGGCGGGGGCCCATGCTTTGACCAGGTCAAAGGTTGCTTCGTAAACCTTGAAATCACCCTGACCAATATATTTGTGCGTTACCGGCCAGAAATTTTTCCTGCTGTGTAGGCGTGAGATATTTGTCTTTGAGATACTAAACTGCTCTCCACATCGTTGGCAATTTAACTCAACTGTCCTGCCTGTACCACTTTTATAGAACACAATCGCCTGATTAGAGCCGGTCGGTATGGGCCGAGGGACAAACTTAAACTTTAAACCGACCCTCTCGCAGCATCGCTGCAGCGCTTCTATCAGATTTAGGCCGGTGACGTCGAGGTCTCGAACTGTTTGGTTTTCGGTCAGTGTCTGCAGTTGTTCGATGCTCGGCATTTGCAATTGGCCGTTCGGTAAATATTCGCAGAGTAGATAATTAATCACTTCTGCATAGCTCCAGAACTTACCTTGCGACGGTTCGGCACAGAATACCGTTAAACTGTTACCGTTGTTCTCGATTAGCTCAGTCGAAGCGTTGGCCTTTCCGTCTTCGTTAAAAGCAGTATCAGCACCAACTAAAAACAAACTCGAACCGTCTGAGTTGCCCACCCGTTGGCCGTAGACGGTGACACGTTCTATATTTGCGCTAAAGTCTTTGGCTATAATTTCCGTCCTATCGCCCTCCGGGCCGAGTTTTGTCTCAATACCTTCTATTTGGCCAGCGAAGAGAGGAAAACTAAAAGCTGCTGCGCTGGGTGCAGCACCGTTGTAAACCTGATGGATACAGATGGGTTTTCCAATCGCAAGTTTGGTCTCAATCTCTTCGGCCTCGGTTGAACTTACGTTGGGATACGCAGCAGGATTATAAGCTAATCTGGCCCAGCTAAATTCCGGCCAGTCGCTGCGCACAATCTCTATCAGCTCAAGATAGGGACATAATGCGCCATCGAGCGAAATTGAGGCAGCAGTTGCTGACAGTGTCAGTTGTGTTTGGGCCGATTGAAAAAAATCGATTCTGTTAGACATCAAAAAACCGTAGGTCTGTTAGATGGTTTTGGCACTTAAAATGTCGATTGGGTCGGGATTGCTGATTGCAATCTGTATTACTAATTTAGCTAAAGAACTGTCTTCTCTCCCATTGGCATCCTTAGCCCTTATGGCAAACAAGTATTTGTCCCCTTCGAGCGAGTCGCTTTGATAGCTGTAAAACTTTCTGCCTGTGTAGCTGATTGTGGCGATTGGGTTTTCATAGGCGATTTGACCTGTGTCGTTATCGTAATAAACCTTAAAACATGCAGGTTCTGAATCCTGGTCAAGAGGGCAGTAGTACCATAGTAGCTTTACCCTGCTATCAGCCAACTGCTCTGTCCTTGCCTTGAAAATACTATTCGGCCTCGGTTGTGCCAGATCGCCGTCGGCATCTATTGAGACTTTGACAGCGGCGGCTAAGGTATGTTCCAGGTCGCTGCAGTTATTGGCCCGGCGGATGACGTAAAAATGGGTCGTACTGTTTGCGTGAGTCAGATACTCGGGTGTCTGAATTTGCTCTGCGCCCGGCGCACCTACGGCCAATATATTATCAAAATCAATCGTCTCCATACTATCTCCGCGATATAGCATCGAACAACCACCAACTCGATGCCAAAACCAGCCCAAAGAAAGCACTGTGCCAAGTTTGAATGCATTGGCTGTCATGCCGGCAAACAGGGCTTCTTTCAACCACTTGGCCTCCATCAGCTCGGTGTCCTCGTAATGGTCAATTCACTATCAGTCGGAGTGTGAGTTAGAATAACCGCCTCGCCGTCATCATCGTAATAATCAATTGTGCCGGTAGCTTTATTTTGAACAGCTTTATTCTTGAGCATCTTATCGGCAGTTAATTCACCTGTTCCAATCCAAATTATCTGGCCAAAACCAAGAATTTCGTCATTAATCGCTGGATTAGCACCCGCTCGCAAATAGATATTTATTAAGTAACGGCCGGCAGGAGCGATAGGAAAGTCAGCCATATATAATTCACCGTTATGCGCAGTCAACGGTATATCACACTGACCCGCCCTCGCATCATTCCAGGTTCCAACCAGCTCAAATTGGTTGTCGCCGACATCCCAGATATAACCATCTGATGGCCGGCGTATCAAAGCATACAGGTTATTGCCATCCTCGTAACAAAATTGTATTTCCTTTGCCATAATTTTGCCTCAATACTACGGAACAGATAAATTCCAGACTCTGTTTTGGTAAAATCCATTGATATGAAAGATATAGTGCTCGTTAAGCTCTAAAGCAGCGGAAAAAGTGATAACTATCTGCGAGGATGTTATGCTCGAAATCCAATAGGTCGACGCCGCCATTTTCGCCGAAGCTGGTGTAATCTGAAAAATTCTATCACACCACTTGGGGCCGTTAGCATCGAGGTCGTGGTTTAACGTAATTGTAGTAGCGCTGCCATCGCCGGTAACGTCAATAATTTCGCTGCAATCTGTAACGTAGTATTGATTGTTTTTTACTACAGAAGTTCCCTCCCCATCTTCAAAGGCCATCGAGCTTTGGTTATAAAGCATATTATCTGTAATAACATTGCGACCTCCGTGAGTAGCAGTCGCAACGACTCCGGTATGCCCGTTGTACATGTGATTTCCGA
Source organism: uncultured Pirellulales bacterium (assembly GCA_964471015.1). Taxonomy (GTDB): domain Bacteria; phylum Planctomycetota; class Phycisphaerae; order Sedimentisphaerales; family Anaerobacaceae; genus CAYYFT01. The sequence goes on from CAYYFT010000017.1 coordinate 3,247, forward strand.
CTATCACGTTACGGGGTGAATCTAGTCGGACACCAACTCCATTAGTTTTTAGTCCCATACGGCAATTATTGACAGTCGCATTGCCTCCATCACCCTCAAAACATATTGCTGCATACCGATACTCGGCTTTGGCCGAAAGAGTTGTTGTGTCGGCTTTAGTGGTATTTTCAATCCCGTCCGCTATATCTATTGTTGCATAAGTCCCTGTTGTAAGCTGAACAATAACCTGTGCGTTTGTCATTCGGTCGCCGGTGTATAAATCGAATACCGTCCCCGTCCAGTCATCCCCATCGCCGGTATCATTACGAACAACATCACCTTCTGCCCAGGCGCTTATATCTTTGCCGGTAGTCAATTTGGCATAGACTTTCGTTTCATTTACCCCCGTTCTCAGCCCTCGCAATTCGCAATTTGTAAATTGACCAGAGCCGCCCTTCCGAAGCAAAATTGCGTGTTTTTCGTTATCTATAAACTTGCAATTCGCTATTTTCGGGCCGGTTCCAGCTCCGTTTAGCACAAAAGCATTTCCGCTACACCATTCAATGACGGACTCGACTATCTCCCAACCCCAAGACTCATCCGTAATAATCGCATCACCACTGAAACTGCCAAAGAAAACCTCGGTAAGATAAACATCCCAGAGATTGTCGTTCACTACAAGGCCGTTACCACTGTAATGGGTTGAGTCACCATTAAGGAACATATATTCGAGATAAAAGAAACCCTGCGGGTTTGCACCGTCATATACGAGCATATCACAGTTCGCAGCAAGGTTTAACCTCGTGGCGTAAACGCCCTGGCCTTTCAGTCTCAAAGCGCCTCTGATATTTATAGATGCCGCAATGTTAAAGTTACCTGCCGAAAGTATCACGCTGCCGCCATCACCATAAGCAGGCAAGGCATCAATAGCCGCTTGAATCTGCACATCATCCGCCGTGCCATCGCACACATAATCGGCCCTGGCCTTAACTGAAGGGGATGCATCGGATGCGGCTACGAGAAAAGTGGCATTGCCAGAAACAAACTTTGGAATGCTTTGAACTAACATTATATCATCCTATTTACTCAATTCGTGTTATATTTCTTCCGTCCATGTTCCGTTTTTGGCTATCGTCGCCCAGTCGCCGTTTGAATCGGCGATAACCGTAAGACATTCACCTATAGCATCCGCTGTCTTGCATTTATCAGCGGTTTGGCCGCTGTCGTCTCTGATTGTCGCCGTGCCTGGATCGACCCTCAATTCCTGTGCTGCCTGGACTGCAAAACTAAACACCGTTCCTTCCGGTGCAGACGCAGGCAGTGTAAGTGTAACTGTTCCTGTGGCACCGAGATTGCTGTGAACACTACCAGACTCAGCAGTTGTTAGTGTATCATCGGCTGTATGTGCCTCGATTTTTCGTTTTAGACCACCTGCCCCGTATGGCATTACAACATTATGGCCTGCCCGGCAATCGGTTATCGAGTCTATGTCTCCGTCTGATGTGGTGACAATCGCCAGCCGAATATGCGGTTTAGTCGCCATATTGGGGAAGCTGCTGTATTCGTTGGTCATAAGGGTGCCGGAAGAATCCAGATATAGATAAATATTTTGCTTATCGTCAGCCAACGTATTGCCTGATGAACCGTTATAGCTTGTCAGCTCTGTCCCAAGCCAGAACTTGCCCTCTTTTACGCCGATATCCAGCCCCCCCTCGTCGTAGACTCTCAAATCATTTGCCCGCTTTGTAGCAAGAATCAATCGGTACAATAGTTTCCTAAAGTGCAGATAATAGGGTGATGTTCCGGTTGGTATATACTCAACGCCGGTCTCGTTGTCAGACTGTATATTTAACAACGTGTTGTCGGATGGATACACTTCAGCCATGATACTCTCCTTGTTACTCTTTGCTATGAGATACTTAAGACCAATTGATTTGTTTGTTTATCGAATGAAGAAATACTTACCTGTTCAGCGGGCCTTGCTGCTGGTATCACTGTGACTTGGATGGTTTCGCTGCCGCAGCTTTCATTGCCTGTCTCGTCGGTGATCTTGAGGGCGAATTTATACACACCTGCTTGCATAGGTGCGCTTATCCATTCGAATGTATCGGCATCAAGGCCAAACTGCCCGTTGCCGAAGCTGCCTTTCCCAAACCCAACTGCTGCTGCAGAGTCATAGCCGAAGTCGCTTGTGCCGAATCTGCTCATTCCTAACCCTGCCTTATCCTGCCAGACCGGCCAGACCCTTATCGGTGAGTCATTGAGTGGGTTGTCGTAATCGATTTCACCTGTGCCGTTGTCAAAGTAGATTTGAGTGGTTGCGCCAATTGGCAAATTCTGACTACGTAGCACACTGATTTTTACCCGGCCGCTCTGGCCAATCGACGAATCAATCTCTTTGCTAAAATCAGTATTTGCTTGTTTAGCCTCGACAGCAAAAACTTCAATTCGAACCGGTGCCTCTAAGGAGGTGGGTATCGGAACAATCATTTGTCGCTGTTGACTGTCCACCGTTGCCCCTGCATACTGGCCGTTGACATAAACTTGGTAAAACATATTGGGCCAGCAGGAGTGCCATTTTACCAAAGCTGTCCGTGGTGATCCGACACACCCGCCATCTGCCCAAATGCCAGCGGGTAGTTCGAAAGCCCTTACCTTTTCTATGCTGTTACCGATAAGTGCCATAATCTATTAAACCACCAACTGCGTATAGACAATTTCATAATCACAGCAAAGGCTGCTGCCACTTGTTTTTTCCTCCGTCACTTTAAAAGCATCCATTCGAACATTATCAAACTCTTCGCCGTTGCTGATTATTAACGTGTGTGTGTCGCCGTCTATATAAGCCGATATTGCGCTGATCTTGTCATCCATTTGCGATCGGCTTTTCGCCCGCAACACGCCTCTCTGTTTTATCCTCCTGCTGCGCCCCCCCAGATCAATACTGAGTATGCCATCCAGTCCTGGTACTGTTCTATCTATCGAATCCCGACCGATACTGCCCTGTTCAATCCTTAGGTTCTGCTCATCAAACAGGTTTTGTCCGTCCAAAGTAGCTCTCATCTGTTTTCCCCTCACAAATTAATCGCGCATCAGTCTTTTGGATGCTCCCACTTTCGTGATGTCGGCTACCCCATCGCCACCAACGTCGATACTGAGCCGACACTGCTCTCTTGACTTCTCAAAAAGCCTTTGATAGTGTAGGCTTTTCTTCCAGAAATTATCGTCCTTAGCTTTACTGGCTAACATCGCGTAAACGCTTGATATGACCGCAAAGACCGATGCTCTCTTTAACACATCGGTATCTAGGATATCCTCTACATCTACGTTACTTGCAGGATTACCAGGCCCAATACCGAAGTATTCAGTCAGTTGAAAACCAACTTCACTGGCTTGTGGCCCAAATGTACTGATGCGGTAGGATATATCAGTAGCCGCTGGTGGGGCTATTGGTTCATCGTTTGGATCTGTCCTGATTACCGAGACCGTAAGCTCTGTCGCCGAATCGACCGAAACTATCTCATACACACCATCCAGTGAACCATCTGCAGATTGTAGATATATAACCTGGCCTGTCGTTACCAAAACGCTTACAAAATCTGCACCACTTGCGGCAAATGTCGTCCCGCTGAGCGTCCCGCCACTCCCTGCTCCCAATATCTGCCACGGCAGATGCAATTCTCCGAACAGTACCGGTTCGTACTTCAAAATATCCACATCGTTTGAAAAATTAACCATTCTCTTTCGCCTCCTTTTCGTGTGACTAGCAGGGTTAGGTACCCAAAGGCTATGTAAAGTCTTTGGGTACCCCCGTCGAGACACATAATGTTGCGTCTTGGATAGCCCCCTGCTATTAACTGGTAGTCAAGTCACGAATAAGGCCGTGTGCCGCCTCGTTTTTGATCTCCAGTGTATATTCACCGATTAGCTCGCCGCACTCATAGTCACCGCTACTTGCCAAAGGCTTGAAGTGGAAGCTGCGCCCTGCCAATGGCGGTACGCTAATGCGGGATGAATCCAGCAGCAGAACCGCGTCCTGTGGCATCCACCGTGTGGTAACAATTCTGCAAACGCCAAAGTCACTTTCGTAGATACTAATCATATCAGTGAAAGTGGTATCGTTTGCTCCATAGGTTCGGCTGTCAGCGGAGAAAGTATTTATCTTTCGCTTCTGGAACCCACCGACGACAATCAGGTCCACATTACCGTTGCTGTTCTCCCAAATCTGCCTGAGCACATAATTAATCTTGGCCTCGTCAAGGTCGTTACCTGTTGGAAACCCACTATCGCTGGTATGGAAAACATTCGTCGAAAGGTGCTGAATAATGCCTTTCATCGACCTTCTTATAGAACCACTACCTTCAGGACTGCTCACTGGCTGGCCACTATTGATCACCGTATTCTCCAGGTCTCGAATCAGTTCCCGCAGCCGCTCTTGTTTTTGGTAATCCATCTCGTCAGCAAGACCTAATTTGCTCGCGGCCATATCGGTCCCGCTCACTTCCACTGCCGCAGTAAATATCTGCGTGTAGTTGCTACACCTAACGCGATTGGTAAATCTCGCACTGGGTTTATTTGCTCCTTCAAGAGCTGCATTCCCAAGAATATTGATTACTTGATTGTCGGCTAAATCTTCTGCGGTAGTGCTGGCATAGCCTCGAATTACCGTCAGCGTATTGTTGTCAATATCAGTTACAAGCATCAATTCTTCTGATCCTTCTACTTGAATTTGGTCGCCACCGCGGAATCTGCTGCCGTGATCAACCACAAAATCGGTGTCAACATCCGGGTCGGTGAAGGTATCATCGTTGATAGCGTCCCTATTGGGTAAAAGTTCGTCTTCAAGCCATTCATGATGCGTACTGGTTGCTTCTCTCATCGGATCGCCTAAAGCATCCAGTAAAGGTGTCTCATAGGGCGAAACTATCCCAATCAAATCCGATACATCCTCAGCTAATTCCGGCAGAGTTGTACCTGCTGAATAAGTTGCTTTCCCTGTAAAAGCCATCTGTTTTTTTCTCCTTTTATTTATGCCCACCTGTGGCGGGCCGGTTCTTCATTACAATCAAACAAAATTTCTTCGCAATTTCAGATATTCGTGCAAATCTGTTCTGTTACCTGTTGTTGCTGCTTTTTTAGCTGCTCTTTCGAGTATTGTCTGGCTATTTTGCATTCGGTCTTTAGCCCCTGCTGTCTTTTTTGCCGTCGCAGTAGCACCGGTTCCGGAGAACAAATATTGCTTTTCCTTTTTTAACTGCTCGATTGCACTGTCCAAATCCGCTTCCGGCTCAGCTTCTATTTTAGCTTTGGCAGTTAACACAGCTGTTTCTAAGTCAATAGCTCCCGCAGCAGCCAATTTGTGTGTCAGCTTTTGTTCTACACGGATACCGCTCAATTCCTTAGCCATTTCGGAGGCTTGTGACTTTGCCTGGGCTAATTGCTCAGCCAAAGTTTCGATTTTCTTCTCAGCACTCTGTGCCCTCTTTCGATAGCGGATTGATTCAGCAACCGGAACGAGTTTCAAGTTATTATTGATGTCATCGTGTCCCGCTATGTCTTCTGACAAAATATTTTCGTCTGTGTCAATCTGACTCATTTGGATTTTGACTCCTGTATTACGGTTTCATAACCTAACTCTCTGAGCACCTGCTCAATTGGTACTCCTAATTCCTTTTTAATTTCTGCTTCCTTCAGCTTTTCTGTCATATTTTCAGGTAAGGGACTGGGGAAAACGATATCGATTTCTCTGTCAGCCTCGCCGGTCTTATAGATATTGGCCTTGTCGAGTATCGCCAGAACCATCTTGCAGATTCTTTTAAGTCCTTCGCTGTAAGTAAATCTCTTTCGTTCGTTCTTTGAGAGCATCCCCATAAGCGTCAGTCTAAGGGCCACCGCACTTGTAAGGTTGCCGAGCTTATTCTTCAAAACCCCGGCCACCACCGGCGTCACCCCGCTGGCTTTGTCCATTGCCTCTCTAATTTCAGCGATGTGCAGACCCTCGCTCGGCGTCGCCGCATCTCCGCCGAATTCTTCAATAGTCGCCTCCGAATTGTCCGTGTGCCACATCCTACCCGGCGAAACAGGTCTGTCCTCAAAGCCTTCTATCCCTTTGCCTAAGTACATCTTAAACGACTGGAACGTAATCCTGTTTGCTCTGTCACTCAATCTCGTATTAAGCTCGTCCTGCAGTGGTATTAGCGGCTCAACATCGCTCAGGCCCTCATAGTAATAGGGCTGAGCAATATTCTGGATATGAACCACTGGCAAAAATCCCCAAGGTAATTCGCCCTCTCCCACAAGCTCCTTGTTTTCATACCTCTGCCACGCTGTCGCCGATATAATTTCCGTCACTGCAATCGTTTGCCTGCTATCACCGCTTCGTTTACCCTGCGACAATAGCCTTGCAAGGAAAGAGTTTTTCTTGCTGACGGCGTTTTTCTTCTGGCAAAAATGCTGGATGTAATATCTGGTTTTTTTATAGTCGTTTTCTTCCAGAACAGGCAGTGCTCTTGGTGCCTCAATAAGTTCTAAGCCGATTGTTTGTGCCAATTGCAGCACATTTTTAAGCGAGAGAGTTTGGGAGGAAGAAGTGAATTGTTCTAAAATCTCACCGCCAGGCCTGACGAGACAATCGACAAAACCATAGACACTTCCGAGCACCGCCATATCCTGAAAAAAGCCGATAGCACCGTTAGCCTTAAACACTGCCTTCAGTATAGATTCGATTTCTGCACGCTTTGGGCTATCCGGTGCTCTGCTGACAAAACTTATTGGTTTTCCAAACAAAAAATCCACTGCTGCATTTATTCGCCACGCGATATCGTTTTCTATCACCACCTCTTTCCGCTGTACATCTTTGATTGGCCTTGCGCCGAAAATCCCTGCATTTGCCGAGTGTGTGAGCCCCGTTATCCTTGGAGGCAGCCCATATTCCTGTGCCTGAATATAGCACCGTCCCGATTCGTTCACTTTTCTATTGGAGGCGCCGGAACCGGTGTTCTCTATCATCCGGTTTGTGTAATATTCCCACAACTTTGCAAAGTGCGACTGAATATCTATCGACTGTTCATCAACGAGCCACTCGACATAATCGGCTTCAAGCTGTGGGTCTTTAAAAATATGAAGGTCAAATCCCATATCAAGCCCCCATCTTTTGAGCTTCCTGTTTCTGCGACTTTTTGCAAGGTCCCCCCAATAGGGTCTCTTGCTGATAGCTGATTGTTTATCGCTTCTCGTATCAAAAGTCTTGAGTTGCGATTTTCACTGCTGTCACGGTTGGAGCGACTTGCGCGTTTGATGCGAAAAAAAGGCTAATTTGATTTGTGCCTTTTGGGCTAAGTTATTACAGCAAAAGCAGTAAAAATCTTTTCAAATTTTCTGATTTTACTCCCCAGCTACCTGCACTTTTGATTGAAATGAACTTTTGCCTGATATTGGCAGTGATCCTGTATAACGCGAGGAGACGGCCTTAGATAAAATAGTGATGGAACTGATAGCCCCAAAAAAGCATTGAACTATAAATTCCGCATAGGGTTCGAGACGCCTGAAAAAAGCAAATGTCAAACATTATTTTCTGCGTCTTCTAAGCAGCAGTCCCCCCACCCCCAACAGCAGAACCGTGGCGGGTTCAGGTACGAGAACAATTTTGGCATCGTGGCCAATAAAAAAATTACTATCAATCAGTCCGCCGTTTCGAAGCGTGCCTGTCAGGTGCCTAACGGGTTCGTCCACGAAGCTTCCACCAAAGATACTGATGAGCTCTCCGTAACCGAATGGCTGGCCATCGATTGCAAAATTAGAACCGAATATCTGTATCTGACTATTTCTATATGGCAACAAATCACCGCTTATTGAACCCCCAAAAATATTTATCTGGCTGCGGTTTGTAGTTTGCAAATTTGATTCTATCAATCCTCCTGTGATATCTACATGGCTGTAATTATAAGAAAGTATTCGGCCTGTTTGTATGGAACCTCCTGAAATGCTGAGATGGCTGTATTCGTTTGTAAAAATACTTAGCCCCGTTCCTATAACTCCGTTTGACATATTTACCTCACTATTGCCATAGGTAGTAAAGCACCGTACTGTACCGCCAAATATATTAACTTGACTGGTATTGTATGATTGAAAATGATACATCCACCCTTCGTATATACTCATTCTACTTTCATCGTAGGTGTAAAACCATGAGTGTGTTGAGCCACCGAGCATATTAAATTGACTGTTGCCATATATTTCTGTACTGTTATTTAACTCACCGTTATCAAGTAAGGAAACTGTGGTCTGCATCGCCGGTTCCCCATAGTCCACCATAACCTTGTCGTTAATTGTATAATCGATATCGTGTGTCAGGCCGTCATCGAAGTAGATTGTTCCAAAAGCGGTACAAGCACACAGAAACAATACAGTTACCGCTACAAGGATGGATTTGCTTTTCATCACTCTTCTCCTCGATTTCTAAAAACGCACTGCTTTGTTTGCTACTTTACTTTGTCATGTCGACTCTGAGCGAAGCGAAGAGGAAACATCCGGCTATTGCAATAAATATAACAGACACAGGCCAGACCCTTCACTTCGTTCAGGATGACAATTTCTCACGCATCACCGCATCCATGTGAACATTAAGAAATGCTCGCCTACGCATAAGCTTTGGTAAAGCAGGGCCGCTCCTCCGTTGAACGGCGTGTAAATCAAATATCTATGATAGACTTTTACCGAGAAATGTCAAGGGAAAAATGGCTTTCAATCGAAAATCCACAAACTAATCTGAATTAAGATGGACTTATAAACCCACTATTACCTTACGGCCGTGATAGTTTAGTGAGGCATAGCTCTTGGTTTAAAAAGTGATTTTGAAATCTTTGCATCGAGGATCGGAGGGAATTTCTTCGATTTTGGTTTCTCTAATATAGCCACTAAAACATTCTTTTATATCCCGGATGCAATCGTCGATTGTCTTAGCAGGGCCTTGGGCGAACATCTCAACGGTACCATCAGGTAAGTTGCGGACGAAACCAGTTAGTTGACGGCGATTGGCTGCATTAAAAGCGGTGAAGCGAAAGCCCACACCCTGGACTCGGCCAATGAAAATTATATGCTTGGCAATTTGGCTCATTACGGCTTTTACGTTAACTTAAAACGGTTTTTAATGCAAGTGGACAACAGTGAAATAGATTAAGGTTCACTAAGAGACGTAATTTAAGTATAATTCAGTGGATTTGTAATAACGAGTAGTGGTAACGGTCGATTATGGCAGAAAAAACAGAGGAACAAGTGGGAAGAGATGAGCAGATTTATCAGCTCACTACGCTTGTGGCAGGGGACTTTTCGCTTCAAGAGGTGCTGGATAAGCTTGCTGAAGCGGCAGTTAAGATTGTTGGGGTCAAGGCTTGCTCCATTCGGCTGCTGGACGAAGAAGCTGGTGACCTGAAGATGCGAAGTACATATGGCCTCAGCGAAGAGTACCGAAGTAAAGGAACGGTTTCGAAAAACGACACGGTGATTAAGGCCGCTTTTGCGGGTGAAGCGGTGGTGTTGGACGATATGCGTGTTGATGGCCGTGTAAAATATAAACAGGCAACGATGGATGAGGGACTTGTCAGCCAGCTTACCGTCCCTGTGGGATTTAGAGGTAAAGCAATTGGCGTGCTTAGATTGTATAGCCCTAAGCCGAGGCACTTTGATGAAGATGACATTAGTCTCGCCAGAGCTGTTGCTTCACAGTGTGCAGTGGCAATAACGAACGCCAGGTTTTATACAGAAGCGATTGAAGGTCAGCACATGGCTGAACAGATACGTTTGGCTGGGGTTGTTCAGCGAAGAATGATTCCGGAAAAAGCGCCCTCGATGCCGGGTCTGGATATAGCGGCTACATATATACCCTGTTTTGATGTCGGCGGCGACTTTTACGATTTTCTCCAGTTAAGCAGCGATCGTGTCGCCGTGGCAATAGCCGACGTAATGGGTAAGGGAATTCCTGCCGCAATTATGATGAGCCTGTTTCGAGGAGCTGTCCGTGCTTACGTCGATGCCGAACACGGCAAAGGCACCATCGAAAAAATTATCGGCAGGCTCAACAAAATGGCCTGCGGCGAATGTAAAGACGGTGAGTTTGTCGCCCTCTTTTATGCTATCCTCGACGTTAAAGAAAAGACTATAACCTATTGCAATTGCGGACACGAGCCGGCTGTGCTGATAAGAGATGGGCAAATCACCTATCTCGACAAGGGTGGATTTGTGCTCGGAGTTGAGACGCAGGCTGAGTATGAGATTGAAACTTTAGACTTGAGAGATGGAGATTGCTTGCTGTTCTATACCGATGGGCTGACTGATGCTACTAACTTCGAGGGCGAATTATGGGGAAGAGAAAAAATGCTGGAAACTGCAAAGAAGTTTACTGCGGACCCGGCGGAGCAGATGGTTAAAAATATCCTTGCGTACAGAAGACGGTTTGTGGGACTTGCCAGGCAGGTTGATGATACGAGTATCATTGTTATTAAGATGGGCAATGGGTAATTGGCAATTACCAGTTGCCATTACCAGCTACCAAATTTGATATGGCTAATTTGATTGTTACAATTGATGGTCCTGCGGCAAGCGGCAAAAGCACCGTCGCTCGGCTGCTGGCCGAGAGACTCGGCGCGAGTTTTCTTGATACCGGTGCGATGTATCGCGCCGTCACGTTAGCGGCTATACAGGCTGGCATTGATATGAGTGATGAAGATGAGTTGCTTGGTGTTTTAGATAAGAGAAAATTCCAATTTGCTGCCAAAAAAAGCAGAATGGTGGTATCAATCGATGGAGTTGATGTTACCGAACAGATACGGCAGCCGGAAGTAACCACCAATGCTAAATACGCAGCCTGTGCCCCGAAAGTGCGAGAGAAGCTGGTGGAAATGCAGAGGCAATTCGCGGTCGGCGAGGATAAAATCGTTACCGAAGGAAGAGACCAGGGCACAGTGGCTTTTCCAAACGCTGATATAAAATTTTATCTTATTGCTGAGAAGATTGAGAGGGCAAGAAGAAGACAGGCTGAACTGAAAGCTTGTGGAAGAGATGAAAGTCTTGAGCAAATAAGAAGCGCTATCGAAGAAAGAGATGGTAGTGACCGGAGCAGAGCCGTTGGGCCATTGGCACCCGCCACCGATGCCGTTGTTATCGATACTACTGATTCAAGTGCAGAAGAAGTCGTAGAGAAACTTTGTAAAATGGTAATTGGTAAATGGAAACTGGTAAATTGTAAATTACCAATTACTAATCACCAATTACCAAAGATGATATGGTTCCGATTTGCAAGATGGCTTTGCAAAGTCTTCTGCGAGACAGTTTTCAGGTTACATCCCGCAGGCCGTGAAAATGTCCCGGAGGAAGGGCCTTTAGTGTTGATTAGCAACCACCAAAGCTTGCTCGACCCTGTGCTTTGCGGAATATTTGTAAAAAGGCCTTTGTATTTTCTTGCACGCGATTCGCTCTTCCGTGCTCGCCTCGGGGCGAAGCCACGGGGGCTCTTCGGCCGGCTTATTGCTTCGGTCAATACCATACCCGTTAAAAGAGGAACGGCAGACTTGGCCGCTATGAAAACTATTATCGAAAAGCTCAGACAAGGTTGGGGCGTCTGTCTTTTCCCGGAAGCCACACGCTCCAGCGATGGAAAGATTACACCGTTCAAACCCGGTTTCGGCCTCTTGTGCAGAAGAGGCGGGGCCGCTGTCGTCCCCGTGGTTATTGACGGTGCCTTCGAATGCTGGCCAAGGCATAAAAAATTGTTTAGCCCGGGCGGCCGTATCGATGTCTGCTACGGAAAATGCATATCGGCCGACGAGGTAAAAAAAATGAGCGATAGAAAACTGGCAGAGCACCTGACCGAGACCTTAAGACGAATGCAAAACGACTGCCGAGTGAAACAAGGTAAAAAACCGTATGATTATGAATAGACCGGGTGATATAGGCTTACAAGTTTATGAAAGTTATAGTCGCTGAAAATTGCGGGTTCTGCCCGGGCGTCAAGAACGCCATCAGTATGGCTGAAAAGGTATTGACGTCCCTGGGGGATGGAAAAAAAAACGCTCGCCTCGGGGCGAAGCCGCGGGTTTATAGTCTCGGCCCCATCATTCACAACTCAGATGTGGTCCAGCGGCTGGCAAAAGCAGGTCTGAAAACCGTCAACAGCGTGGAGGAGATGTGGCACGGGCTTCCAGCCCGTGAAAACACGGCCAAGATGGCCGTGCCACCGACGGTTATTATTCGCTCGCACGGCGCTGCACCTAAGCAGATAGCAAAGCTAAAAGAAAAGGGAGTTAATATTGTTGATGCCACTTGTGTATTGGTTAAAAGGGTCCAGCAAATAGCAAAAGAGCTTGAGAATGATGGCTATAAAGTGGTGGTGGTTGGCGACGAAAATCATCCTGAGGTTCAGGCGGTTGTTGGCTCGGCTTCGGATGTTGTTGTCATTGCTGACGAATCGGATTTACATAAGCTCCCCTTAAATGGCAAATTAGGGATTGTTTGCCAGACTACGCAAAGTCACGAGTACTTTAGCAAGATGCTTGGCGCTATAGGACGGCACGGCTTTAGTGAATTGAAAGTAATCAATACTTTGTGTAAGGAAGTGATAAAAAGGCAGGAATCTGCCGTGCAATTATGCAAGCGGGTGGATATAATGTTTGTGCTTGGAGGCTTGGAAAGCGCAAATACACGTAGGCTGGCGGAGCTTTGCAAAAAATATAATAGCCAAACGTTTCACTTGCAAAATTGGAGCGAATTTGATAAGAATATATTTTCTGGCAAAAAACGGGCTTTGCCGCACGTAGCGGGCGTTACAGCAGGAGCTTCAACACCTGAATGGATAATAGCAGAATTTGTTGAGAGTTTAGCAAAAATTGAGTGAATTGGCGCTCCTTGTCTTCCCGTGGCTTCGCCCCGAGGCGAGCTGTCGAAGACAGAAAAAAGGACACTAAACAGAGGAACTTAAGTTTATGGTAGATAGAAATATAGTTAACAAATTAGGTTTATCACAAGAGGTGATTGACCAGCAGGTCAGCAAGATGTTCAGTGATAAAGAAAATGAATTTTTGGAAGAAGTGCTACAGACAAAGGTGGACTCACGTTTACCAGGGACTATTCTTAAAGGGACAATCGTATCGCAAATAGGAAATGATGTTATTGTCGAAGTGGGCCTGAAAAGCG
>CAYYFT010000018.1:0-16330 GCA_964471015.1 uncultured Pirellulales bacterium
TTAAAACAAAAAACTTGCCTTGTTGTGGCGAATTTTCTCGACCAACTATGAACAATGAACAACGAACTAAGAACTGCAAAATCTTTTCTCTCTTCCGCAACGTCCTTCATTTTTCCCAATCTGCCTGCTTCTTCTTCTCACCTTCTCTCTACCCCCCACTCTCTCTTTCCTTCCTCCCCTCTCTCTCTTATGCAACGTCATTCCTCTTTCTCTCATCCCCCCTCCTTATTGCACACACTCCCTCTCCTCACATTACCCCCTCGCCCCACACTGCAACGTCCGATAATGCTTTTATTTACCTATTTTAACACAACCATAAAAGCACCACCCAGCGGAGTAAAGCCCCCGCGGCATCTGAGCGAAATTCTTTGAATATTTTTGAACGTTTTGTATCAGTTTTTGAATATTTCGTATCAATTTTCGAATGTTTTCACCAAGTTTTCGAACGTTTCTATACAGTTTTTGAATGTTTTCGAATGTTCTTGAACGTTTGCTCGTAAACAAGCACCGTTGACCACTTTGAAGCCGTTTTACGAAAAAATTCTCCCGCATTCCCCCTTGTCCAAACCTCCCACCTTACCAACCACCCCAGACTCAACTAACTAGCGACTAACGACTAATTATTCTTCCCACCCAACTTCCCTTATTTCGTCAAAGATTTTAAATTTATACTTAGGGCAGTTATAAAGATACCTCGTAGTACAGTAGGCACAAGCATTTACCAATCTGCCAACGGCGGCTTCTTGCCCTTTTTTCCCGGTCTCGAAACCGACTCTAATACTTTTCCTCTCTGCCGATTTAGGCCAGAGTTTCTCTCCGGTTGCCGTCTCAAAAAGAGCGGTTTGAGCGTCTAAGAATCCGCTATAATAGCCCGTTTCAGCCATTTCGTTAAGCCGGTAGTTTTGTATCGTTACTAACAAGACGATATCGGCCCCCAAGGCTTTGCCTACTGCTGCGGGTGAAAGCAATGAAAAATCACCTCTTTTGGAGCGAAATCTGGATAATTCATCGTAGGAAAGTATATACTCAGACTGAACTTCAACCTTCGCCGTAAGACTTTTGCGCATTGCCTCGGTCAGATAATAGCGCAGGTTCATCTCGGCGCCGAGCCAGGCAGGCTGCTCAACGAGAACCAGTATCTTTTGGCCCTTTTGTTTAGCAAGGTCATATTCAGCGGGAATTTTCTTCTCATACTGGCTTGGTGTGCCCATCAGGCCTACAATTCCACAGCCGTTATAGAAGAAAATCACAACTAACGCAGGAAAAACAATTAGTTTTTTCATATTCTGTTATCTGCCTTCTGTTTTACTCAGCCCTGATTCTTTGCCGCCAGCGCCCGAGCCAGCGTTACCGCCCAGCCGGCGGCGATAATGACTATCAGAGCCAGAATTATGTATTTTATTTTAACTTCAGTAAAAAAACGATTAAGAAAACTGAAATATACTCCAAAAACAGCTACAAAAAAAGCCAAAAGTGCCGAAACTGCCAGCACACAGCACAATAGTGCAGCGGCCGGCTGGATATAAAACGACTCGAAGATTTTGCCCTGGGCAAAAGCAACTACCGAAGTGGTCATTCCGCAAGTCGGGCACGGCAGGTTGTATTTTTGCTTGAAACCACAGGGTAAAGGCCACGGGGTGATTTTGTAGTGCCCAGCCAAAGCAAACAGGCCAAAGAAAGCAATCGCAGCTAAGCAAACAGATGTTGCCGTAAGTCGCTGGCGAGACGATGCGCGATAAAGAATTTTCCGTTTATTTAGCTGTTGGCTTGCTTCCATAACTACGTTAAAATAGGGCAATGTTGTAATTCTGTCAAGGAAAGACCCGTTGCTGAATGCTCGATACTCGTGAAAGCAGAAAATTGGCAAACCGAGAACCGAGCATCGAGAATCAAGTATCGAGAATCAAGTATGGTATTAGAGCAGAGAGATTTGAGCAGTATGCTGGAGACGGCTATTGTGGCAGCGCGTCTTGGCGGACAGCGGGCGATGGAAGAGCTCGGCTTTATCAAGGTTTCGATAAAGAACAACAATGAGCTGGTAACCCAGGCCGATGCTCGATGCCAGCAGATAATCGTCAATCGAATCAAGGAGACTTATCCTGACCACGGCTTTATTGCCGAGGAAGGCGACCAGGGCAAGATACTCAAGCAGTCCCCACGGGGAGCAGAGCTTCTCTGGTGGGTCATCGACCCGATAGATGGAACCAACAATTTTGCCCACCAGATGCTTTTCTTTACCGTTAGTATTGCGGTAATGTATGAGGGCAGGCCGGTTGTAGGCGTGATTTTTGAGCCGGCTACGGACTCGATGTTCACGGCTGTTAAAGGCGGTGAGGCACAGTTGAATGGCAGACGAATAACCGCCGGCGAGGAGAAGATGGATGCCTTTTCGAGCGTGGGGCTGGACAGCCATTTTGATGACGGGGTGCCGGGATGGGCCCGCGAAATTATGCAGAAAACGAGATTTCGCAACTTAGGCACAACGGCACTGCAGCTTGCTTACGTCGCAAAGGGCAGTCTAATTGCCACTATTGTCAATCGTCCAAAGTTATGGGATATAGCAGCCGGGGCACTGATTGCCGAGGCCGCAGGGGCTGTTGTGAGCGATTGGCAAGGCGGAAAAATCTTCCCTGCCGATTTAGACAGCTACCAGAGCCAGGAATTGCGGGTAATAGCAGCTAACAGGAAAGTGCACGCTGAATTATTGAGACTTCTGAAGTCCTAATAACCGAGTGTCTTTTTCGTTTCTTTTGTGTACCCGGGCGTTTCTGCTGGTTTCTAAGTTTTTTTTACTGGCTTTTAAGGAACAGTTCTGGTATAATTTAGGCAAGGTCTAAAAAGTGATACAGGGTAGATGGAAAGAATTATTATGCCTAAAAAATCCACCTTAATCAAATGCCTGTTTTGGGGATTTGTTGTATCAGTATGTGGAGTAGCCCCCACTGCTACCGCGGCAATTATTACAGTAGGTCCCGCTGCTCCGCCAGCGGATTATGACAACATTCAGGAGGCAATTGACAATGCCATTGGCAGCGATGAAATCGTCGTCTCTGACGGCACTTACACGGGTGCCGGCAATTACAACATTGACACTGGTGGCAAGGCGATAATAGTGAGGTCGCAAAACGGGCCAGCTAACTGCATCATAGATTGTCAAGGCAATGGGCGGGCCTTTATTTTTCAAAGCGGCGAAGGTGCCACAACTGATCTTGAAGGCTTTACCGTTATCAATGGTTACGCTGAGGACCTGAATTGGCCTCAAAACCCTAATGACAACCCAAGCGGCTACGGGGGCGCAATATACTGCACGGGCAGCAGCCCCGATATTAACAACTGCATCATAACAGACAATACAGCCGATTCCGGAGGCGGAGCAATATTCTGCGATGCAGGCAGTAATGCTCAAATCAGGGACTGCAATATAAGTTATAACTACGCTGGAGCTGGATTTTACATTTATGACGTAAATATCAATGACTATAGTGATATGAATCAGCTGGGCGGTGGAATATACTGCAGAAACAGCAACCCAACAATAATTAACTGTATAATCGGGGGGTTGGACGCTTTTGAGTGGCCCGCTGGAAACTGGGCTGCGGGGTCCGGCGGCGGAATTGCATGTAAAGATAGTAACGCTGTGATTACGGACTGCACCATAAGCTACAACGACTGCTGGCTTGACGATGATGTAGTTAATCAACACGGCGGCGGAATATATTGCGAAGGCGGCAGCCCTGACATTAACGGTTGCGTTATAACAAACAACAACGCAAAATGGTCTGGTGGTGGAATCGCTGCCGTGGACAGCAATGTATCGATTAAGCTCTGCACGATAACCGATAACGATTGCTGGGCCAGCAGCGGCGGAATTTACAGCGAAGGCAATCCCAATCCTGACCCTAATACATCAAATTGCTACATACAGAATTGCCTTATAGCCGACAACTGGGGTTACTGGAGCGGAGGGGTCGGCTCAGACTACGGCAGCTTTGCAAGAATTGAAAACTGCACAATCGCAAATAACGTTGCCAGCTACAGTTCCGACCCGTACTCTTTAGTAGGCGGTCTGGAATGTCTCTACGGCGATGCCACCGTAACAAATTCCATCATCTGGGGCAATACGGGCCTCCAAATTTTAGGTGCAAGCGATGTTACATATAGCGACGTTCAAAGACCCGATGTCAACGACCCCAATGTCGTCTGGCCGGGCGAAGGAAATATAAACGAAGACCCTTTGTTTGCCAGTCCCATTCATCGCGATTATCATTTACAAACCACAGACCCAAACGGCAGATACAATCTGGTAACAGGTACCTTCGACGTCAATGACCCAGAAACAAGTCCGTGCATTAATGCCGGTGACCCGTTTTCCGCTTTTGGGCTTGAACCACTTCCAAACGGCGGTAGAATCAATGTGGGTGCTTACGGTAATAGCCCGCAGGCAAGCAAGTCCGACATCGTAGTACCATTAGTTGCAGCTATAGCCGGCGGCGATATGAATGTTAATATGGTTGATTTTGCCCTATTGGCTAATAATTGGCTTTTGGAAGGGGCGGCTATCAAAAACAGAGAGGCAGATTTGGATAACAACGACATCGTGGATGAGCTTGACCTGCCTATCTTTACGAAGTTCTGGCTGTGGTAAGCGGAAAATACTTCACATCCAAAATATGAATAACTGGTCGCCAGCTACCTTGGATCGGGAACCGGATGCAGGGCAATGATTCTTACTTTACCATCGTCGGAATAAACATCGCTTCTATCAAGTATGGCAATAACTCTTTTCTGTGGGCCGTTGGCACCGATTCGAACAAGTATGTAAGCGGTAAAGACATCGCTGCGGACAGTAATGAGATTACTTATTCGTGAGAAGATTATATCGCGTTCCTCAAAATCATCCTTAATACCGTCGCCCTGATTACTACCATCGGTCGTCAGGTCGGGAAAACCTTCAAGGTCTCTATTATCGAGTGCATATTCCGCAATGCTGCAATCGTCGTCTCCACCTAAACAGAAGTTTAATTCTCCAATACTTGCAAAGCCGGGGTCTTCTCTTATGTCATCCTGGTCAAAAAAAGGGGCGATTCTGTCTTTAATAGCATCATAACGGCCGTTTTTGTAATTTACTGGGGTGTCAAGTTTATCTCGATAGGCGACTATTGCTTGGGCAATTTCGGGCGTCATCCAGGGCAATTGTGCTATCACATACCAGGGAGCAGTGTTGATATTTATTCGGCCGGGGACTTTCAACTCGGGTGTTTGGGCCAAAGTGTTCTCATCAGTCCAACCATCACCATCATTATCAATGTCATCGCTGGTCGGATCGAAAACTGTTAGATATTGAAAAGCATTTCTATGATAGGGATTCTGCAGGTCCAGTCTAATCTCATCCTCCTTGCTCTCGGCTGTCCTCTGCAATTGTTCACCGATGGTGTTATAAGGGCTGGTGTCTGGGCCGACCGTCAAGATTCGTGGAATGTCACCGATGGTAATGAATTCTTCAAAATTAGGAAGAAAGAAACTAAAATTATGCTTTGGAAACTCCCCATAGGAATCGACATCGTTCCTTCTGCCAAGGCTGCCATATCCGCTCCCATCTCTTTCCAGGGTTTGATAGACGATGTGCCAACCGCGGACATCACGTCCGTAATATCGTTCTCTGCCGGCCGGTGCCCAGACTGGATCAATCACCTGCTTGTCAACGTATATCCATTCCGGCGAACCCTGCGGATTCACGTTTCGCTTAAGGAACAGGTCATAACTGTTAATCCAGCCAATATATACGGGCGGTTTGCCTTTGTAAGGGTCGGGTCTGAAATCTACCGGCGGTTTGCTCTTGTCAACTTCTTCCCAGCCCACAAAGAACCTGAGGTCTGGGTCGTGCTTTCTGTCCTCGGGGTCGTTATAGATGTTAAACTCACCAAGGTTACTCGCAATTACAAAGCAGTCGTTAGCATCAATTTTATCGTCTTCGTCAAATCCAATGGTATGATAGACATTAAATGGGTCATTGCTGTCAGCAAGCACAAGCTCAAAGTCATTTAGGTCTATAGTTTTATCGAATGGGTTGTAAAGCTCAACTGCGTAGTAATTGTGGCCGGTTCCCGGGTATGTATCTATCTTCGCAGCGATTTCAGTAATGAACGGCTGGGCGTCAAAACCGTAATGAGTGGTGTTGTTAGGCTCGAAAATTGTTACGTTTACATCACCATCGACGAAGTCAACTATATTGACGGCGAGCTGTGCAAAACGCCGGCGGTCATCATCTTCTATATCCATCCCAGGAGCGACACTATTCATCAATGCATTGTACAAATAGCCAGCATCAGTTGCCCTGATATTTATCATCTTATAAACATTACCGTTATCACTCGGTCGAATAATCCTGTCCATATTGTAGGCGGTAAGATAATGTCTCCGATCGGGTTTATGAGGTAAATTTGGGTCGAACTTCCCAAACCAGTCTGCCAAATTACTGTCATAAGGAATTCTTTTGAACGTTTCACTGCCTATAGTAGAATCCCAGGTAGCTTCCAACCTGGTTTTAGCAAGCGACGTTAGAAAGAAACGGTTCCGCAATTCAAGTTCATCAGATATATCAAAAGGTAGATAATCGCTACACGGGTCTTCTATTCTCCATATTAAATCATCTTGATAATCTGAAAGCGGTTTATTATAAGGATTGCGAGCATTATCAATCTCGCCTATTGTGTCACCCCTGGCAAGTGCTTCAAGGTTCATCTGCATTTGGCTTGAGCCGTCAATTTCAGCAGCGGCTACATTGGCGTCGTTCGGCTCGAATTTGTAAGCGGTGTTGACATTTAACACTCCCCCGCTGTCAACGATTCTGATAGCTGCGTAAATGGGTTTACCTTTATTGGAAGTTATACCCTCAAGCTCAATCCATTTCGAATCGGCTATGCCGTCACCATCGGCGTCAGCATTAACATCTTCAGCAATATTTTGCTGGTAATCGGCAATGATTCCAGCCCGCAGGTTATTTGCATCCAACCTGTTATAGATATCGCTTATCCGCCGCCAGTAATAATTGCCGCCAGATTGATATGGTTCAAGGCTTGCCAGCCATTCATTTTTCTCATCGGGATAATCGTAGTATTCCTGGCCTTTCGGCATACCCGGGACGTCTAAAACCAGTTCCTGCGAAACTAAAGCAACGACGGTTTCGACTGCGAAATTAAGCTCTTTGTTTTCCGATATGCCTGATGTTGCCATCTTGTTCACTCGCGCAACCATAACAAACATCACACCGATAATCGCCAATAGACTGGTCAAAACCACCACCAGAATAAGGGCTGAGCCGGTTTCGTATCTTTCATCTCGCATTTCGTATCTCGCCAATTGCAAATTAAATTAAATCGAAAATCTCTTAATCACCTAAATAAACAATATGCGTAAACGTCCTGCCCGCCCTGCCGTCCTTTTTTATAATGCCTTTGGAATCATATAGCGTAAAAGTAAACTTTAAAGCCTTTGGATAAAAGTTAGACGGAAAATAATCGCCGGGCTCATATTCGGCATCTTCAATAGGGTCCCAACCAGTAATTATCGTTGAGCTTGGAATGTTAAAGTAAATACCGAATTCATCGCCCATTAAGTCGAAATGGGAGTCTATATTGTGACCGTCACCGTCAGGGTCATTGCTTGGAAACCAGTAAAAACGCTCGTCGCCGTAATCCCAGTATGCCCACTGGATTGCGAAACTGCCAACACCCTCACACATCAATTTATGGAAGGTGTTCGGGTCATCCATATCAATCAAAGGACGGAATTCAAAACAGGTATCGACAATGACATCGCCGTCGTTGCCCCAGTCTATTGTTTTCCAGTGGGCCAATGATAAGCTGTCATGTTCATACCACTCATTCCAGACATCATGGAAATCTGACATATCGGCATCAGGCCATTCTTCAAGGTCTTCGTCAGCGGTTAATATGTGCTGACGTCTGGCCAGTAGCCGGTCTTTATCGCGCAAGTCAGAAGGGTATCGTCCGTTACCATTGGCGTCGATAATTTGGGCTTGGCCGTAAAAGACTCTGGCAACATTGCCTACTACAGGGTCACCAGTAGGAGCCGGGACTTCAAATCCGGACGGCCCATCGTACAACTGGGTTGACTGGAAATCACCACCGGCGAAGAACATAATCTGGTCGAATCTTTGGTTGGGGTCGTTCGTATCCTGTTTGAACCATATCAGAAGCGGGCTATCCGTGCGAATGCCTTTGAAATCGGTATTTAGCTGGTCGGTAATCGCCCGCAGTTTCTGCATAATTTCCGCATTTGCACCGGCGGTGCGATAGGCATTTATGCTGACTTTGAAAATCGTACCTGCAAAGAGAAACACAATAGCCAAAAGTGCAATGGAAACTACAAGCTCAATTAGAGTAAAGGCCCTATAAGTTCGTTGTTCGTTGTTCGTTGTTCGTTGTTTATTTTTCATCGATTTACAGATTTCTTTAAACCACTTAACATTTTCGATAAATCTGTACTCTCTAAAATCTTATTACCTTCTGATATACCGCTATACAGGGGTATCTGCCGCCATTTACCGGCGGCGGAACCACCCAAACTTCGTTCGACCCCTCCCATTTCCTGTCAAGTAGAACAGTATCAAGGTCATCCCGATAACGCTCCAGGACTCTATATATCCGACCGGTTTCATTATCAACAATCGTATATCCATCATTAATGAATATTTTCTCTTTATCCTTGTCTATCTTAAGTTTGTTGTTGCTGCCAACAACACTTGAGACGTCCACTTTAACCGGCATTGGCCGATCACTATTTTTTCCACCACTTGGCTCGTAATATTTTAGATTTGGGCTTACCTTTCTGCATACGAAGACAGTTACCTGCACGAGGCGATTTGGGTCATCTTCTGCGAGTCTGCACAGGGCCGACCAGAAATACTGCTTTTGCGTTATATCAGTACCAGCCGAAGGATATGCGAATTCATTGGGCTCGATGTCCTCTGCTGCAGGAAATATATCCTTGAACTTTGTATCCTCATCCGGTTTAAGCTTGTTTGGGTCCAGTTCGTCAAGGGCAATATCATCGCTCAGGTCATTTATATCGCCTACCGCATAGATTTTTATTTTTGCAAAGGCCTCATCGGCTGTTACTGCTGCAATGGTTCGCTCGGTGGCAACTGTCGTTAAATAGATACCTGCCGGGAATACACCGGCTATAAAAATCATACCAACAGAAAGTATCCCGATAGCCAGCAGTACCTCGGTAAGAGAAAAACCGGAATGTCTTTGTTCATTGTTCATTGTTTATCGTTCATTGTTTTCGCCACAGCCATATCCGCTGTTCATTGTATCCTTTCTATGAACTACGAACCACGAACTAACAACTAATTCATCTATTTATCATTGTCCCGGTGTATGGATTTATGTAAATGACCTCTAAACCCTTTAGATAATCATCGTATCTGTTATTTTTATCCACTTTTTCGAAGGTGTCCTTATCGTAGATGCGAAAACTGTTTCGGCTCGATTCATCAGCACCATCCTGAACAAACATTCCGATTCCGTTGTCTTCAACATTTGTCTCCGTATTAAAGATATCATCTTGGCTATTATCTAAAAAATCCGGCCACCTTGGCGCACCATCTCTATTTCTTGTTCGCACAGGGTGTACTACCAGCTTGCCGGATGGTGAAAAAATGATTGAAAAAGTGGTTTTATCTCTAAGCTCACTTGGAGTATCAATCTCGTAATCATCATTCATAACTTCCATTACTCCGACATTATCAGGAAGTTTTATCGGGTTGATACCCTCGACCGCTCGAAAGCCGTTAGCCAGGTTTGTTTTGTCGGGGTCATGCACTATGAAAATCATATATTGACAGCCCTTGCCGTCTTCCTCGTATCTATTCTGGAACCTTATGCCGGCGTAGTGTTGTTCCTTTGCGGCGATGGCACGAGCGGAAGCTAAGCTCGCGCTTATCATTGCCCTTGCGCCGCCCTTAGACTCAATCGACCTGAAGAACGTTCGGACAGCCGGCAGGCCGAAAACGACAAGCATCGCTATGACTGCTATGACAACCACCTCTTCTGTCAGTGTAAGACCGGATTGTCTGGAGTTTGCCTTCATTTTTTTACCTGTTTGTTATATCATCAGTAGTGCCGAAACTTCTGTCCGGCCCGGCTGAGGTAATTATTGGAAAAGCCTTCTTGCTTTCTCTCATATTTTCCATTTCCGTCGAGGTAATAGGAGGTAGTTCCTCGTCGTAATAGTCATACCGCAGCGTTCTGCCCCAGGGGTCGATTACTCTAAACAGCGGATATTCTTTCTCATTAACGCCGCCGGGTTCGATAGTAATTTTCATAGGCTGGTCGTCGATATCCAGATTAGTCACCAGTTTCTTACCGATTTTATCCAGCGTCTTTCTGCTCTCGGGGACCCTGCTCAGGAAAAAATACATCGCCTCGCTTCCTGAATATTCCTGTTTATGGACGCCGCTGATTGAGACATCTGTTGCACCCAGAGCGTCTTCCAATGCGTCTTCAAGCTCACCCTTTGAAAAATCGTTACAGTCTATGGGAAAAACAAGACTTCGATAAAAGTCTCTTTCATCGCCCTCAGGGTAAACCGAATAATCCCTGTGCATATACCCGTAATCGCCAAATTGCTCCAAGGCGGCGTCGAGCAGTGCAAAGGTGTTTTCTGTAAGTCGCTCCTTGCCTTGGCTGTCAATACGGGCGGCGATACCGATTATCATCGAGATAAGCAGCACAATTACAGCCACGACAATCAGTGTCTCAATGAGCGTTAAGCCGGCTTTGTGTTCGTAACTTTTCATAGCTTCGGTTTATTCAATTATGTGCGGGGCAGGCCCGGTCGCCGAGATGGCTTACGTCGTTTCAAAAGTTGCGAATATCGTCGCTCGTCCCATACAAGCCGTCCACCCCCGCGGAAATTAATATGTATGAATCAGGCCGGTGAGGCCAGGGTATCTCTACCTTACTGTCCCTGATGCCGCCTTCATAGTCGAACTTATACAAGCTCACAATATCGCCGCCGAGCGGATGGTCTTTGCCGCGTTTCCCATCCACCGTCAAACTCCCTAAGCTGATATGTGCAAAATTATCGTAAGCGTCGTAAATTCGCTCGTCGTATAGGGCGTTATCTAAATTCTTCTTGGAAGGGTCCGCCTTATAGTAAAGAATAGGGGTCCCTGCCTTAACCATATTTCCCGAAGGCAGCGTTATTCTCCTTACGGCAAATACATCGCAAAGCACAAACGTATCCTCGGCCAACGGTGCGGTATCAAAATCAAATAATCCTGGTTCAGCAGGCGAGTTGCTCAATCTAAACACATTGGTTGTTGCAAGCTCCAGATAAGGTCCTACTCGCTTTTTGAGATTGTCTGTGTCCGTAGAATCGTACACTAAATTGCCACTTGTATCCCTGCCATCCGACCTCCAGACTGAGTCTGGATGGAATCCCAGCAGGTCCCAGCCCACGAGGGCTTCTGCGAGCATTTGTGCACCGCTGTAATCTGTCCTGGTAATCCCCGCGATCCTCTGCCAGTCCGACGGGGGATAATCGCCGTAATCGTTTTTGAAAGCCGTCAGACCCATCTCGATGGTGGCAAACTGGCCCTTTTGCTGCGTTTCCTTTGCCATATTGCGCACCGCCGTCAGGGCCGGGATAAGCAGAGCGACCAGTATCGTGATTATCGCCAGAACCGCTAATAACTCCACCAACGTAAAAGCTAATTTTTTGCGTTTCACAATCATTTCCTATCTCAGCAAATCAATGTTTTACTGTAATCTCGATAACCAGCTTATCAGCAGCCATTCATCAGCTACTCTGTAAAGGTCGTCATAGTCAGCTATTCCGGAATGGTCGATATCGCTTCTGATGCAGTTTCCTTCTTTCATCCAGTCGCGAGCTAAAATCGCAAAGTCACGCAAATTGACAATGCCGTCATTGTTCAGGTCCCCTGCCGGTAATTCCATCTCAAAGCAATTGTCATCCTGCCGGTTTTCCCAGGAGGTATTGCACACCCAGGAGTCGGCGAAAAATGCGAAGTCACGCAAATTGACAATGCCATCCTGAAATAAATCATATTCTTCATTTGGGTCCTCGGCCAACCACTGCTCCGCCAGCATTTCCAAATCGAGCATATCAACATTGCAGTCGAGATTTAAATCTTCCCACAGATAACCAAAGCCGCCGCAGTGTGCATCGAACTTTACAAAATCCCACCGCACCAGGTATTTGGTAATATACATGCCGCTGTTGTTAGCTCTCATAGCTAATGACAATGTGTGTAAACCTGTATCATTTACATCATTCACCTCGATGGTGTATTCCCCGTTTTCATCCGGCACCTGGCCGTTTGAATCCCAAACATCGTTGCCGTCAACCTGCAAAACCGCGCTGAACTTATCTGAGGTCCACGGAAAAGCCGAATGGGTACCGCTTAATTCGATGTCAAAAATAACCTTATTGGCGTCTGTGAGGTACACCTCCTGAGATACACTCACCATATCCCCATCAACGAAAGTCGAACCCGCCTTGGAATAAAGAGTCAAAGAGTAATTGCCGTAGGTTGACCAGATTGTATCCACCTTTCCGCCGAATTTGCTTGTTGGGATATCGACGTCACACCAGTATTGAGGCACATCTTCTGTTGTAACAGGGTCTATCTCACCATCGTTTTCAAAACTGCCGTTCATAACCAGACTAACATCAGCATCGCCCCACGCTGTACCACCAGCCAAAGTTATTATTACGCCCATCATCAAGCTAACTGCTATTTTTTTCATCACCATTCTTTCCGTTTTGTTATGGTTATCAATCTAACTCTAAAAATTGAATATATCGTCGTCTGTGCCATACATACCGTCAAAACCTGCAGAAATCAGGATATAAGAATCCGGCCTGCATGGCCTGCCGATATTTATGTCAATCCTCTTATCCCTTGTGATTTCATAGAATCTCTCAGGCTCTCCCTCAAGCGGGTGATCGCTCCCATCCCATGGTTTCTTAAGTTTGACCAGCTCATCGTTGTCCAGGTAATTGTAAATATAACCTTTATCATCGGTGGCTGTCGGAAACGGCCCGTTAGGGTCGTGTTGGGTGTTTGATGTATTTGCCTTGTAGTAAAGTATGGGCATACCAACTTTTTTCCCGGTTTCCTGGTTTATTACGCGGCTATACACGTCGCACAGAACAAATAAATACGGGCCATAGTTCTTCTCACTAAAGGCCCCGACACTGCTCCCGTACAAATGCCACAACCTATAGGCGTTGACCTTTTCAAGCTGCAGATAAGTCTTTCTTAGCTTCAAATTATCCGGGTCATCTGTAGGCGGGTCAAAACCGTTTGTTGGAGTAGCATATAGGTCCTTACCAGCACCATCGGTACAATCGCTTCTGAAACGTGAATTCGGGTGAAAGCCCATCAAATCCTGGCCTACCATAGCTTCGCAAAGCTTCATTGCTCCACAGTAGTTAACATTATCTTCGTCCAGTGCAGCTGAGGGTGGATAGCCATCCCACCCGCTGTTGAAAAGCTCCATCGCAGAATCGATGCTGTGGAACTGAGCTTTCTGTCTCACTTCTTTTGCGTACCGTTTGACCATATTCAAAGACGGCACAAGCAGACCTATGAGAATTACGATGATGCTCATAACGGTTAGCAGTTCTACAATAGTAAATGCCGCTTCCTTGTTAGACTGTTTAGTAGCCGGTTTCACCTTATTCTCCTCATTACTCAATTAAATGCTTGACTTATTAGTTCAGTTTTTATCAGCTGCTTAAGGTCGTGATAATTTTTATCATCGGCATAAATATTGCTAAGACTATATTCATAACGATAATACCAAGCACAACAATCATAATCGGCTCAAGTAGCGACATCAGCGAACCAACCAGCACGTCAACCTGCTCATCGTAGTTGTCGGCTACTTTCAGAAGCATCTTGTCCAGGTCACCTGTTTCCTCACCTACAGAAACCATACTGGAGACGATTAAGTCAACGGTTTTGGACTGCCGTAATGGAGTGGCAAAGGTGTCGCCCTGCCTAATAGAGTTATGAACATTACCGAGCATCTTGGTATAGACCTCATTGCCCGCTGTCTCGCCCGAAGTGTTAATGGCGTCCAGTATCGGCACACCGGCACCAATCAATGTTCCTAACGTTCTTGTCCACCGTGCAACAGCCACTTTGCCACTAATTTTGCCCATTACCGGCATTTTCAATTTGATGTTATCCAGAACGAATCTGCCAACGCGAACTGTCCTTATGGCCCTGAGCAGAAAAACTATTCCAAACGGCACTCCTATCAGAATAGCCCAGCCATAGTCGTATGCAATCCAATTGCTTATTCCGAGCACCACTCGCGTTAACTTCGGTAGTTCTGCACCCTCCGTCAATTCAGTCAGCACGGTGGTAAACTTGGGTATCACGAAGGTCATCAACAACAAGAGCATAGTGAACGCCGCCGTCAAAACCACAATTGGATAAACCATTGCGCTTCTAACCCGGGCTTTAAGTTTTTGGGCTTTCTCCATAAAATCAGCCACACGTGACAATATCAGGTCCAGCACGCCGCCGGTCTCCCCTGCCGCCACCATATTGACAAGCAGCCGGTCAAAACACCGTGGAAATCTGCCCATAGCTTCCGAGAGCGTTGAGCCGCCCTCGATGTCATCAGCTACATAACCAACGACCCTCTTGAATGTTCCTGACTTTTGTTGCTCCTGCAGGATACGTAGCGATCTCAAAATGGGCAGGCCGGCGTCCTGCAGCGTGGAGAACTGTCTCGCAAACTGGGTTAAAAGTTTGACCTTAACCTTTCCGCCGGCGCCGCGCCTGCGTTTCGGCTTTGCAACGGCTTTTGCTGCGGCTTTTTTCCCTGCTCCATGCACGCGGACCTTCGTGGGGAAATAGCCCATATTTCGTATCTTGCTTATCGCCTCTTTCTGACTCAGGGCCTCTATCTCGTCCTTTATCCCTACACCCTGTGAATCCAGCGCTTCATATTGAAAAACAGGCATCTCTTATCACCTCCTTTTGGACTGAGAACTTACTATGAAATATTCCGTAACCACAATTCTTCTTATGCTTCCGTAATTGTTTCTTTTACTACCTCTTCAATAGTGGTAATACCATCGTAGATAGCAGCCAAACCATTATCACGCAACAGCTTCATGCCGGCCTTTTGACCTGCTGCACGCAGGATATTTGTCGAAGCCTGATTCATAATCAACTCACGTATCTCATCAGTGAGCACCATAATCTCAAAAATACCCGTTCGCCCTCTATAACCGGTATTATTACACTTGTTGCAGCCTCGGCCATAATAGAAATTTTTGCCTTTGACATCTTCTGGTGTAAGTCCCAATTCCATTAGCTGGGCCTCAGTCGGCTCGAACGGCGTTTTGCATTTCTCACATATCTTTCTGACCAGTCGCTGAGCAACAATACCTTCGAGCGTAGCAGTAATAAGAAACGGTTCAACACCCAAATCTAAGAGTCGCGCTATTGAGCTGGGGGCATCGTTTGTGTGCAGAGTGGTGAACACTATATGGCCTGTCAGAGACGCCTGGGCTGAGATTTCTGCTGTCTCGAGGTCACGAATTTCACCGACCAGTATAACATCCGGGTCCTGACGCAAAATCGAACGCAGGCACTTTGCGAATGTCAGTCCAATGTCCGGCTTCATCTGGACCTGAATGGCGCCATCAAGGTCATATTCTATGGGGTCTTCGGTGGTGATTACTTTAGTCTCAACGTCATTAAGTTCGGTCAAGGCCGAGTAAAGAGTGGTGGTTTTGCCGCATCCGGTGGGGCCCGTAACAATTATAATACCGTTAGGCTTGCGAATAAGCTGACGGAATAATTTAATATCGTATTGCCTCAGCCCCAGTTTTTCCAAATCCAGGCTCAGTTGACTTCTATCGAGGATACGCAGTACCACACTTTCTCCGAACATTGTAGGCAGAACGCTAACGCGCAAATCAACCGGATTACCCTGAACAGTCAATGATATTCGGCCATCTTGTGGCAATCGTCTCTCAGCAATATCCAAGCTGGCCATAACTTTTATACGCGAACTAAGTGCCGTAGCAATGTGCTTCGGTGGAGGAACCATTTCGTAAAGCACGCCGTCAATGCGGTAACGCATCTTGTATTCATTTTCAAACGGCTCAAAATGAACGTCCGAGGACTTATCGCGAATTGCCTGCAGCAAAACAAGGTTCAGCAGTTTTTTTACAGGATTTGACTCAGACAGCTCCTTTAATTCATCCAGGTCGATACTTTGGTCTCTGCCCTCAAATTCTGCAAGGA
>CAYYFT010000019.1:0-15364 GCA_964471015.1 uncultured Pirellulales bacterium
CAATTATGTTCTCAAGCAGAAAATAGTGCTTTTTCTCCTGTTCAGCCAATTTCAGGAAAATTTCTTTATGTGCTTTCTTCGCCTCATTGGCTTTTTCGAGATAAAAATCCCAGCTTTGTTTTTCGATATCCTGAGCTTTTCTATAAAGCTCGGTTTGGCTGATATCAAAATTAAAGTCCTGGGTAGATTCCCGCATTTTTGCGAAAACATCTTTGGCTTCCGAGAGAACAGCCGTCTCAGCCAAATCAGGAGCGACATCTTCTTTCATATCTGAGACGATTTTATAATGCTTTGCCTCTTCATCAGCCAACATATTAAACATCGTCTCAAGACTTTTATTGTTTGATTTACCGGCAAGCTGTCGGTAGTAATCTTCACTATATTTTTCCTTCTCCATAGCAAATTCAAATATGTTCATATCTCTATCCTTTGACAATAACATCAGTTAAATTTCTGCGAGTTTTCGCCAAGCCCTGCCATCAGACTCAATGAGAGTATCAGTCTGGGCGAAACTTTCACTGCCAGCGGCGTATAGCCAAGGTGCTGAATCCTCATCCTGCCAAGCGTCGATCACGGGTGTTAATAACTGCCAAGCGATTTCCACGCTGTCATATCTGTTAAAGAGTGTCTGGTCACCCAGCATACAATCCAGAAGCAGCCTTTGATAAGCCTCCGGCATTTCAACTCCGAAGATATTTTTGTAACTAAAATTCATATTCAGCGTACTCATACAAATCTTTGAGCCCGGTCTCTTGGCCTGAAAGCCCAGCGATATTGCCTCCTCCGGCTGAATTTGCAACACGAGAACATTGGGCGGTATATCAGTCAAACCAGCCGAGACAAACATCGAATGTGGAACCTTCTTAAAGAAGATTGCAACCTCTGTGTCCTTTGTGCGAAGTCGCTTGCCGGTCCGCAGATAAAAAGGAACATCTTTCCACCGCCAATTGTCTATGAATAACTTTGCAGCAACGAAAGTTTCGGCTTTGGATTTTGGGTCTATCTCGGGCTCGGCCCGATATCCGACAACCTGCTCACCGTTTATCGAACCCGAGCCGTACTGGCCCCGCACAATCAAGCTATCCAGCTCATTGGAGTTAAAGGGGCGAATAGAACGTAAAAGTTTAACCTTTTCGTCACGTATAGGGTCCGCCTCGAATGATGCCGGCGGCTCCATTGCAACCAAAGCGAGAATTTGGAGCATATGATTTTGAAATATATCCCGAAGCGCACCGGCTTTATCATAATAGCTGCCGCGATGCTCAACACCTATCGATTCGGCTATCGTAATCTGAACGTGGTCAATATAATTGCGGTTCCACACAGGTTCAAAAATAGCGTTTGCAAAACGAAACATCAAAATGTTTTGAACGGTCTCTTTGCCCAGATAATGGTCGATGCGATATATTTGTGACTCATCAAAACATCGGCGGATTTTATCATTCAGCTCGGCTGCACTTTGCAAATCTCTGCCAAAGGGCTTTTCGACAATTAATCTGGCTCGCTGCTTCGAATCAGACCCATTGATGCAGGACAAGGCTGAGACACCCAGATGATGCACTATCGAGCTATATAGAAACGGCGGAACAGCAAGATAAAAAATATGACACCCATCCATTTTATATTTTTTGTCCAACTGGACGAGTCTGGCTTTGATACTTTCATAAAATACCGCATCATTATAATCGCCATCCATGTAGTAGAGCTTCTCTGCGAAAGCATTCAAATCTTTCGCTGATACATCGCTGGAACTTTCTTGTATCGCCTGTTGCGCAGTTTTTCGGAAATCTTCATCTGTGAGTTTTTTCCGACCACAACCCAACAAATAAAACCTTTCGTCAAGCAAATCCTGTGTAAAAATCCGGAAGATACTTACAAGCAGCTTCCTGTGAGTCAGGTCGCCGGAGGCACCAAAGACGACAATAGCATTCGGCGGGGCTGCTGTTTCGGCACAGACAATATCCTGAGGGCTTAAGGACGGCTGGATTTTTTTCATAGTAACTACCTCTTATACGTTGCACAACCCGGGGCAAAAACCGCAATCTTTCAGCGGCTATGGTTTAATCTTCAAGCGGTTCAAACTCATCTTTGCCGGCGCCGCATTCCGGACAGACCCAGTCATCCGGCAAATCTTCAAAAGCAGTACCAGCTTCTACACCATTTTCGGGGTCACCCACAGCGGGGTCGTACACATATCCGCACATAAGACATTTGTATT
This sequence comes from uncultured Pirellulales bacterium, assembly GCA_964471015.1. Classification (GTDB taxonomy): domain Bacteria; phylum Planctomycetota; class Phycisphaerae; order Sedimentisphaerales; family Anaerobacaceae; genus CAYYFT01. The sequence goes on from CAYYFT010000019.1 coordinate 2,219, forward strand.
TTTTCATATTTTTTATTCCTTCTTACAATTTCGCCTTTGGTTCCACTTTGACATACGTTGCAGCGGTTTTAGGTGTCTTACCGTTCGGGTGCCAACTGAAAGACGGCATTTACAATACAGCCATTGAATTTGTTGTTCTTTTTCGAGCATACTATACACATCCCACAGCTTAGCTTGAAGAGGGATTCCAGATCCAGCATTTGCCCCTCCAGGACAATTCAACTTCCGGCAATTGTGCCGGCTCAGGACAGCCCGGTTAATTAAGTAACTTCAACTGTTCGAGCAAGGTGCGAATATGGCTGAGCTCTTCGGTTATAATCGCATCGACTTTTTCCCTGCCAGCCCTGGGAGGCACTAAGCCCCTTAACCCGTAATAAAAAACAACTGATTCCTTTTCGGAATTGAGAGCTATCTCAAGGATTTCCTTCATTGTTTCGCTGCCGCTCAACTCCTCATCCGGGCTTTTCTTCCCTTCCCAGCTGCGAGCATCAGCCATTGTTTGCAGATACATTGCCGCTTCGTTATCAGGGTCAAAAACAGTTTCTTCCTTTTCCCGTCCGCTGAGCTGCTTTCTCATTTTCTCAAACGTCTTCAGGTGGCCATCCTCCATCACGGCCATATCCAGCAGCATTTTTTTTATTTTATCATCCGATGCCTTTTCAGCAGCCTTGCGGTAAAACCTGGCACCACTTCTTTCGATTTCCTCTGCCATTTCAAAAATTTCATCTGCATTAAAAGTAATACCCATCGTCATTCTCCCTTCCACAAGCCGTGAACATTGCAATGCTCACGTGCAGTTACAGTTGTTGTCTCTACATCTTCAAGTTCCATTTCAAGGCACTTGGAGGCAGGATCATATCTTGCGGTTGTTACGCTGAAGATTGCCTCAGGTGCGTCGCCCGGCTTCAGGAATTGTCTGTATGCCTTGCCATCCGCAAGTAGCTCAATCCACTCGATATAATGTTTCTCTTCTGTAGGATGAGGGACACTGCCGACCTTCACTTTGTAGCCGCCATTGACTTTCTCGATTACGGGCACATGCTTTTCCTTGCCCTCGTCAGCTGTTTTCGCAACCAGATTCTCCATCGGCTGACCGCAACAAACCAACTCGCCTGCACCACCGTGCAGCACTTCTATAATATTGCCACATATTGTACATTTGTAGATTTGAAGTTTTTCAGCCATAATTCGCTACCCTTCTTAACTTATAAAATCCAAATTTACCTGACTTGTCGCCTGTCCCAGTCAATAGCTCCTACTGCATAGATGTTAGGTTTTAGCTGCATCACTTTTCCAACCCTTTTACCACATCCAGCGCCGCTTCGTAATCCGGCTCACTGGTCAGTTCGTCCACTATCTGCATATACCTGATGATACCATCTCTGTCCACTACGAACACCGCTCGGGCAAGCAGACGCAATTCCCGGATTAGGACGCCAAACGCTTTACCAAACGAAGCTTCACGATGGTCCGAGAGCGTCTGAACGTTATTGGCACCTGCAGTACCACACCAGCGCTTCTGGGCAAATGGAAGGTCCATACTAATGGTCAGCACCACAATGTTGCTGCCGAGTTTGCCCGCCTCTTCGTTAAACCTGCGGGTCTCAATGTCGCAAACGGATGTATCGAGCGACGGCACCGAGCAAATGATACACACTTTGCCCTTGAAAGACGACAGCTTCATAGGGGACATATCGTTGGCAATCACCTCGAAATCTGGCGACGGCTTGTCGACCTTGACTTCGTTACCTACCAAAGTTAGGGGATTACCTTTCATCGTTACCAGCCCTTTTCGCTCTTTCATTGGTATTCCCTCTTAGAGTTTTTAGTAGTTGGCCGCTTCCAGCTCAAAATGAGCCTGCGGATGTGCACATGAAGGACATACGTCTGGGGCCTCTGTTCCTTCGTGGACATAACCGCAGTTTCTGCAAACCCACCTCACGGGCCTTTCTCGCTTGAAAACACGTCCTCCGGTTATGTTTTTCGCAAGTGCAACATACCTGTCCTCATGGCGTTTTTCAGCAACGGCAATATTCTTGAAGACCTCTGCGATTTCACCGAATCCTTCTTTATCTGCAATTTTAGCGAAACCCGGATACATCTCGGTATTCTCGTAGTGCTCACCTGCCGCCGCCGCTTTCAAATTCTCCAGTGTGTTACCAATTACACCAGCCGGAAATGCTGCGGCAATTTCCACTTCGCCACCCTTCAAAAATTGGAACTCACGCTTGGCATGTTCTTTTTCCTGATTGGCTGTCTCTTCGAAGATTGCCGATATCTGCATATACCCCTCCTTCCTGGCCTGGCTGGCAAAATACGTATAACGGTTCCTCGCCTGAGACTCACCTGAAAACGCAGTCAACAGATTCTTTTCAGTTTGGCTCCCTTTAAGCTCCATAGACAACCTCCATTCATGTAAATAGCGTCTATACTTTCTCCGTTTTTTCCAACAGATGCGGTTAAATTCTTTTATTTATTCAATTTTTCTATCTCTTCCTCTACTTCTTCGTATCCCTCAGCGTAAAATTTTTCTTCGTCAGGTGCAAGCTCCCTTAAGAGTCTTAAGAACTCTCCAGCATGGACGCGCTCTTCATCAGCTATATCTTTAAGCACCTCTTGCGCCAGTTTATTATCCGTTGATTCAGCAAGCTGCATATATAACTGGACGGCTTCGTATTCAGCGGCAATCATAAATCTTATTGAGCGAATCAGTTCTTGATGTGTAACTTTCCGCTCTTTCGCCAGACCGGAAAACGGGGTCCCAAATTCAGGCATTTCTAACCTCCTTTACATAATTTGACGGTTCTTGTTATATCCTTTAACATCTCAGCCGAGCACCTAAACTGTTCTTTACCAGGCTCAAAAGGCTGAGGTCTTGATAGCCATTGCATTTTTTACACTTAAAATACTGATGACTCTCATCGCAAAGTTCCGCCCAGCCCTTTTTATCTTTATCATACACAACGCTAAATATGAATTACCCTATTTGTCAAGGATTGTTCTGATTTTATCAGAAAAATTCTTCCCCCGGCTCACGGTTGAGTTTCGCATCCCTTTATGGACGAATTCCCCTTCGCATAAGCAGTTGCTTTGTATATTTGTCCTTGATAGGCCTAAAGTCTCAGCCTATAATTCGGAGATGGTTGTAGTAACCTAAAAATATTTCTTAAACAACCAGTGTAAGTCCCTGTTGCAAAAAGGTCTTGCGCCCGTAGCTCAGTAGGATAGAGCATCGGTTTCCTAAACCGAAGGTCAGAGGTTCGAATCCTCTCGGGCGTAGTCGGTGGTTTTTGGCAAACCCAACCTCCGTGGCAGATATCTGACTCATACCAGCTCCGATTCTTAGAGCCGTTGTATGAAGAGATGAAACAATCAATACTAAATTAGGCAGATGGTGGCGCTAAACTACCTTTTAAGAACACCGATTACAATTCACTTCAACTTGATTTTCAAACCCTTTTCACGAGATTTAGCTACAAACAACTCTAACTCTTCCAGCAAAAGTTGCATCTGCTGGGTGTTTTCGAGCAGATTTTCGTACAATCGCCCATCATTTATAAGTTTGCCAGCGGAGCCTTGGCCGCTGTTTACCTTCTCTAAAATCAGCCGCAACTCCACTGTTGCTTTACTTATTTCTTCACTTGTATTGACTCCGGAAGCGAGAAATTTTTGAAGTTCTTCCAATGTCTGTGTAGCTTGCTTTGATGCATCAGACAGATTGGCCAAGGTTGTCTTGACATTTTCTTTGTTCGCCTTGTCACCAAGGATATCGTTGGCGTTATCTATAAAAGCACTAAGGCCATTAACCAACTCTTCCAGTTTTTTCTGGCTCTCTTCCGGGAAAAACTCACTGGTCATACCTGTCGAGCCCTGCAGCAGCATTCTGTCGACCAGGAACTTCGTTTCCGGCCGGTTTGGGTCACGCTGCGTCAAAGGCAAGGCAGGGTCAACTGCGAGCTCGATATAACTGCTGCCTAACCCACGTGTCATCAATTTCACTTCAACGTTCGAGGGGATATTGATGTATTTTTTGTTAATACTAAGAATAACCATCGTTTGGTGATACTCCAAACCGGTATCCAGGTCTTTGCGTACCCGCGGAGGCATAACTTTTGTCACTCTGCCGATTGGATAGCCACAAAAGCGAACGGGAGTGTCTTTCAGCACTCCCGGCGCTGTCGGAAACTGAACAAACACCTGAAACGAACGGAGCTTGCTGACAACTGTGGGAAAATCGTTAAACATGAATATAAGCCATACAATCGCACAAATAGCTACTACCACAAAAATGCCTACGGTAATATTGCGTTCTCTTTGTGTGGTTTCATAATCACTCACTTTTTGCTCCCTTTCAAATTGGTTCGACCTTCCAGAAACAATTCCCTTATGGCACGCAGAGGATAGCCGCTATCGTTGAGTTTTTTTATCAGTTTAATTCGCTCTATTGCTTTTTCGTCAAACAGCCGTCTGCCGGTCGGAGTAGTCTCTGTTGGCTCAAGCAAACCGACCATCAGGTAATATTGCAAAGATTGGCGGGAAATGCCAGCTTTTTTTGCGGCGGCACCTATTAACGTTAGCTTGCTTTTCTGACTCAAAGCTTACCCTCATATACGCTTTTAATATCTCTTCTCCGGCAAAAACCGCAAATTATCTAATTTCCCCAACTGCGGTGGTTGCCAGAGTAAGAAACGAGGCTTTTACCTGCTCAAATTTCAGTTGCCTCACAGCCTCTTTTGAGTTTATTGATTTATTTGATTTCTTCGACCATTGAGGTGAAACCACAAGCACGTAATCAAAACCAGCCGGAATCTGGTTCTGGCTTTGCTGGAAGACTGCCCTCAACAATCGTTTTAACCGGTTACGCACAACTGCATTGCCGCAGGATTTACCAACAGATACCCCAAATCGCCGATGGCTACAGCCATTTGGAGAAACAAAAAGCACCAAAAAGCCGTTGCTAAAACACTTATTACCCGCCAATACAGCTTTGAACTGCTTGTTACTGACAAGCCTCTTACTTTTAGGAAAAGAAAATCGTTTCAAGGTCCCACCATAAATTGTCAATTGCAAATTGTCAACTGCTATCCGCTAACCGGTTGCCAAGGCCGTTTCGTCTGCTGCTTGACGTCTGTGTAAAACCTCGGCACTTATTTTGCGGTTCACCACCCGATAGTCCAAAACGCCGACAAGCTCATCACCAGCAGCACTGGCCACCACCGGTATACTTTCCAAATCATAACGCCTCATCCGAGCCATTGCCTCTTCCAGCGGCTGCTGAGGCGTCGTCTTGTCCAGTACAGGTTCAGCAACATCACAGGCCAATAGCCAACCAGCAACACCCCTGTTGGCGAACATCTCTTTGATATCGGCGATAGTGATTATTCCTATAATCCGAGATTGATTATCAATCACTGGATAATATACGCTGTCACTTGTGCTAAAGACCTCGAGTATCTGTTGCAATGGTAAATCCTGCACGATGCTTGTGGGGTTGGTATTCATAACATCGGCAACTTTATACGTCTTTATCAGGTCTTCTTCAGTAACATTCATTCCCACTTCGCCGGCTTTTTCAACACCTACCTTGACTAACATTGGTCCGAGTATCTCCATCAAAAATGTCGCTGTCATAACAACCATAATAATGATTTTGCCGAGGTTTGTGTCAAACTGCTGGCCGGCCAAAATAGCAAGCCCAATAGCCACACCGGCCTGCGGCAGCAGACAAATTCCCAGGTATTTTCGAACCACAGCCGATGCGCCCGAATGCCTGGCACCGAACCAGGAACCAGCCATCTTGCCTGCCGCCCTGGAGAGTGTATATACTGCTATCATAATAACCATCCAGAAACCTAATCTGCCAAACTCCATGTGTGCCCCGGCCAAGACAAAAAAAGAAATATAGATAGGTGGTGAAAATTTCTCGACAAGCCTAAACATACCTTGACTTTGGCGCGGCATCAAATTGGCAACTGTTATACCCAATATCATAGCAGGCAAAATCGGGTCAATTCCCGGTATCATTGAAATGCCGACAACAAGTAAAAGTGACGCCAGTGCAAATTCCAGGATTTTATCCTCAGCTCTTACAAACTTTAATAAATAATATAGTAATACCCCCGCCAAAAATCCTAATACTACAGCACCAACAATTTCCCCAAACAGCACCCCCATAGTGGTGAAAACTGAACTATGGCTTGTACCCATAAGTGCTTTCGCTCCTGTTGCAGCTCCCCGATAAAGCAGAAGCGCCAAAGCATCATCCAGCGCAACAATAGCAAGTACCGCAGCCGTAAGAGGCCCTCTTGCTTTATATTCCCATAACACATTTGCCGTCGCCGCCGGGGCGGTAGCTGAGGCAATAGCACCAAATACAAGTCCCATCGCAATCGAAACAGATAGATTGCCTGTAACAAACCACATCACCACCGAAGTGCCAATTGTCACCAACAAAAAAGCCCCTATGCCCTGGGAGAAGAGAATGATGAAAAATTGTTTCCCGTACTTTTTAAAGACATCGCCCCGAAGCTCGCTACCAATCATAAACCCAATAATACCCAACGCAAACATCGTAAAGGGTCTAAGTTTGTCAATTCTTTCAGGGGTTATCACTTCAAGAACATCACCCAGAATTATCCCGACTATAATACAGCCAACTACCTGCGGAATATGGAGCTTCTGAAAAAGACGTGCGCCAAACGCACCACCCAAAATAACCAGCCCGAACAGCAAGGCTAAATTCAAATAGCCGAAAGGTTCGGTTCCCATATTAGCAAACGGATAAATCATAATAGTTCCAGCTTCAGGACTTCAGCAAATTACGCTGTTTAGCCGCTTGCTATATTATCGGCTTTTTGCTGCCGCGACAATACCTCAGCAGTAAGTGACCGTCGAGCACTGCGACAGCTCAAAACGCCAACAAATCTGTCATCTTTGCTCGAAGTTGTAACAGGAATGTGCTCTACATCAAGCCGCCTTGATTTCTCAAACGCCTCGGACAACGCCACGTCCGGCGCCACCTTGACAACAACGGGCTCCATAATATCAAGCGCCACAAGCCAATCGTTTAATTCCTGTGTCGTAAAGGTGCTCCTGATGCCGTCCAGCGTGATAGCACCAATCAACTTTTTATCACTGTCAACAACGGGGTAATAAAAACTTTCGGTATTGCTAACTACTTTAATAACCTCACTCAAGGACGTACCTGCTGAAATAACCGGCACCTCCGCATCCATTACATCAGTAACTTTATAAGTTTTAATCAAGTCATCTTCCGTGATATTAAGACCCACTTCGCCAGCCTTCTTGATGCCCATCTTTACAAATAAAGGACCGATAAGCTGTAGTATAAATACCCCTATTATTATTACTGACAGCATTGTATCTCTAATTTGACCTTCGAATCGGCTGCTTGCCATAATTAACAATGCAATAGCGATAGTGCCCTGCTGATACAAACAAAAGCCCAGATACTTTCTGATTGTAGGCACAGCTTTAGAGTAAACAGAACCCCAGAACGACCCTACCGTTTTTCCAACGGTGGTTCCAATAACATAAGTGGCGGCTAATAACCAGATTTGACCAACCAGACTAATCCTCAGTCGGGTGCCAATTACAACAAAAAACAAAACGTAAATGGGAGGCGAAAACTTACGAACAAGCTCGAAACTCTTGAGACTGCGTCTGGGCGAAAAGTTCATCAAAGCAACTCCACACGCCATAGACGACAGAATCACATCTAACTTCCAACTTATCGCTAAACCGATAGTCAACACTATACTGCTAATTGTAAAAATCAAAGTTTTTTCATCGTCGTCAATCCACCCCGTAATCCACCGCAATAGTAATCCTGTTGCTACACCCAGCCCTAAAGAACCTATCACCTCATAAAGTGAGTAAAAAATCATCGGCAAGACGCCAATTTCCTTGTGGCCGGCAAGAAAACTCGCCAAGCTGACACCAGCAATGTATAACACCAAAGCAAGCGCATCATCTAAGGCAACAATGGCTGTCAGCATCGTTGTAAGTGGACCACGGGTCTTATATTCCCACAATACATTTACCGTCGAAGCAGGGTCTGTCGCTGAACAGATGGCACCGAATACCACCCCGACCGCCAATGCCGTTTGCCAATCATAGAAATAATTAAGGGCGAGAAAACTAATAACTACTACTAATAAAAACGCTACACCCCCCTCAAACAGCAAAATTGAAAAAACCTGTTTGCCAAATTTCAGGAAGATGTCACGTGTAAGCTCGCCACCAATTAAAAAACCAATAATTCCCAAGGCGAACAAATTAAACAGTTCGAGAGTCTGAACCGTCTGTGGAGAAATAATATTTAATAAAGGGCCCAGAATTATTCCGATAGTAACGTAACCTATTATCTGCGGAATGCGAATTCTCTGAAATATTTTCGCCCCAACCGTACCGAAAAAAATTGCAATACCTATCAGTAAAATAAGATTAAGACTTTTGCCCTCGGCCAAAATGCTCTCTAACAACTCAGTCATCGTCGTTCTTTACAAAAAGTATCGAAAAACCCCAAACATTGCTCAGCAGAGGAAAAATATATAAATTTAAATCAGATGAATACCGCCACTGAACTAAAAGAACTTATGCTAATCTTAAAATCCATTTTGTCAAACGATTTTCGCTTGCCCCGTCAGGCCAAAAATTTGTCAATTTAGACTTTATGCAACAGCGCAATTAAAGTATAGTAGTCCAAGACCCTAACAGGGCTTGTTCGCTGGCAATTGCGGAAGAGGCACAAAATGCTCGATAAAAAAGAACGAATTATTATCATCCTAACAGTTTCTATTTCTGCAATTATACTCGTTGCGTTAGTAATCTGGAGAGCGGCATTGGGACCCCGCTTTGCGGGAACCCTCTTTACACCCGCCCCACAGTTCCAAACAGGGCATCTCCATCACGAACACCCGCCATCCACACCGCTCGCTGAAAACACAGATGAACTTGTAAAAACAGACACAGAACTCAACGCTAATTACAAATTGAGTCTAAACGATGTCATCAAAGCCGCAAGAACCTGGCAGCCGGCTTACACCTCCTGGTTTGGCCAAAAGGCACCGGACTTTGCCCTGACTGATATCAATGGCAAACAGCACAAACTAAGCGATTACAGAGGAAAAAACGTAATGATTATCTTCTGGGCAACCTGGTGTGGACCCTGTCTGATGGAAATTCCGCACCTAATCGCACTGCGAAACATCATCGGCGATGACAAATTGGCAATGCTGGCTACATCAAACGAGAACCCTGCTTTAGTGAAGCAGTTCGTCGCCGACAAAAAAATCAACTATACAGTATTTTCTGCTGATACATTCAGTCTGCCAACCCCATTTAATACGATAACTTCCATCCCGTGCAGTTTCTTTATCGACCCGAACGGCAAAATAAAGCTGGCTACCGAAGGTCTGTTGTCATTAGGCGAAATCAAAGCCATACTGCAGGCTGAATAATCGTAAAATACCCGCACCTACGCGAAAAAACCTTAAAATTTTTCTGGACAACGCCAAATAAGGTAGTTAGAATAGATACTTCAGTGAGCTAAGTATTTTGCGTTTCGTGTTAGAATTAAGGTAGTGACTTATGGCACATAAAAAAGGACAAGGTTCTTCCAGAAACGGCAGAGACAGCAATCCGCAATATAGGGGTGTGAAGCTGTTCGGAGGTCAGAAAGCCGTGGCTGGCTCAGTCCTCGTTCGACAGTGCGGGACGAAATTTTTCCCCGGCTTGAACGTGGATATGGGCAGGGATTACACATTGTTCGCTACGGCGGACGGACACGTGCGTTTCCAGGGCCGAAAAGTCCACGTCGTCTGACACTCAGAAAGAGCATTTAGACAAATAAAAAGGATGGTTGCACACCATCCTTTTTTTATAATAAGCACGCAATACGATATACACAATACGAATATTATGTTTATAGACGAGGCGCAAATCTGGGTCAAGGCAGGGGACGGCGGCAACGGCTGCATGAGCTTCCGCAGAGAAAAGTACGTCCCCAAAGGCGGCCCAGACGGCGGCGATGGCGGAAGAGGAGGCAACGTCTATTTCCAGGCGGTGGAAAATCTCGATACATTGATGGACTTCACCGGCAAACATCACTGGCACGCTCAGAGCGGCCAGCCCGGCTCAGGAAAAAACAAACAAGGCGCAAATGGCCAGGACTTAACAATCCCTGTCCCGCCAGGCACACTTATCTACGATATCGATTTGAATCTGCTCCTAAAAGACCTCCCCTTGGGGGGAATAAAGGTGTGTATCTGTCGCGGGGGAAGAGGCGGAAAAGGCAACAAGGCTTTTGCAACGTCAACCAATCAAGCCCCGAGAACGACCACCCCCGGCAAAAAAGGCCAGGAAAGAAATATTCGGCTCGAATTGAAACTCATCGCTGACGTCGGTCTGGTCGGTATGCCAAATGCTGGCAAAAGCACTTTTATCTCCCGCACCTCAGGTGTAAAACCAAAAATCGCCGATTATCCTTTTACCACAACTGAACCTGTCCTCGGTATTGTGGAGCTAACCAACTTTAGAAGATTCGTAATGGCTGACATCCCCGGCCTAATCGAAGGTGCTCACAATGGGGCAGGCCTTGGCTTCGAATTTCTGAAACACATAGAAAGAACTCGAATTATCGTACATATTATTGATATAATGCCAACAATTGGTTCTAACCCTGCAGGAAATTACAGAGCCATCCGTAGCGAATTGGAGCAATACAGCAAGGAACTGGCTAAAAAAGAAGAAGTAATCGTCGCCAACAAAATAGACCTCGACCCGGATGACAAAATTGTTAAGGATTTGAAGAAAAAACTAAAAAAGGAAATTTACCCAATCTCAGCAGTTACCGGCTCCGGAGTAAAAGAACTGACCGAACTATTATGGCAAAAGGTCAAAGAGACAAAAGCCACAGCTGAACAATAAATTATGAATATAATCGCGGTAGATATCGGCAATACAAATATCACAATCGGTCTTTACCTGAAGGACAAGGAGCAGTTTATTAAATCTATCCCCGGCCGATCGCGTAAAGAACTCACAAACTGTCTCAAGTCGGCCTGGCAAAAAATCCCTATTGCCAAAAGCTCTAAAGAAAAAAAACGCGATGGCGTTATTGTTATCAGCAGTGTAAAACCCGCCTGGACAAAACTCATCCAGCAAACAGTAAAAGGTAATCTCGGCGAAAAGGTGTACATTATCGGCAAAGACATCCCCCTGCCGATTTCTTTATGGGTGGATGAGCCGGACAAAGTCGGTACTGACAGAGTAGTCTCAGCAGCAGCGGCTTATGCTGTGGTCGAGGATGCGGTAGTAGTAGCGGATTTCGGCACCGCCATCACAATCGACCTTGTTGACGAAAAAGGTATCTTTCTCGGTGGCGTTATTTGCCCGGGTTTTGAAATCAGCGCACAGGCCCTAAAAGAAAATACCGCCCAACTGCCAAAGGTAAAAGTCACCAGGCCGAAAACACCTTTCGGCAAGACTACAAATCAGGCCATAAACTGCGGCCTGTATTATTCTGCTGTTGCGACACTACAGGAGGTAATCAGGCGTTATGCTGAAAAAATCGGCAAATGGCCTCAAACGGTCATAACCGGTGCAGCCGCCAAGACAATAAAGGACGACTGTGAGTTTATCGATTCCTACGTGCCAAACCTGGTCGTCAAAGGCATCGTTTTAGCATACCGCAAATATACTGAAGAAAAGGAGTAAACCGTTTGCCTTATGAGCGCATTCGCTGCAGTAACAACCGGCAAAGGAACCGGCGCAATAGCAATAGTCCAGCTCTTCGGCGATTCTGCCGAAGCCATTATCAAAAAGATATTCAAACCGGTTAAAACGAAACCGCCAGCTTTCAAAACCGGCAAAATCCTGCTCGGCACAATCAGCAACGGCTCCGAAACCACCGACCAGGTTACGATTGGCTGCGAGGGTCCATTCAATTTTGCCATAAACTGCCACGGCAATCCACTCATCGTTACCGATGTAATGCAACTGCTGCAGAGCAATGGTGCCACGCTACTAACCGCAGAAGAGCTTTTAACTAAAATCTACTCTATGGAAAAAACCGGCAATACAATCGTACTCGAAGCTAAACTGACCCAACCGCAGGCCAAAACCATCCAGGGAACCAAAATAATTGCTAATCAAGTAGATGCAGGCCTGACAAAAAAAACACAACAATGGCCACAAAACACAATCTCGCTTGAGAAAATCAAAGCCGACGCCGAGCAGATACTCAAAAACAACAAAGCAGCGAAATTGATTATCTTCGGCTGCACGATGGTATTGTCGGGCCCACAGAACACCGGCAAAAGCACACTTCTCAATTTTCTTGCCGGCAGGCAAAAAGCAATTGTTACCGACATCGAAGGCACAACTCGCGACTGGGTCAGTGCCCAATGCCGGATAGGCCCACTTTCCGCAGAACTGATTGACACTGCCGGATTAGATGAAAAATTCACACTTATTCCTGAAGAGACTGTTGAAAAAATATCTCAGCGGAAAAGTGTTGAGATTTTAGATAAGGCCGACATTGTCCTGCTCGTCCTGGATAACAACCGGCCAGCAGAACAGCTTGATGCAAAACTCCTCAAAAGAATTACCGGCAAAAAGATCCTGGCCGTCTTAAATAAATCTGATTTACCTGCCAGACTCGACCGCTGCAAACTACCACAAATTTTAGCCAATACGGTGCAAATAAGCGCGAAATTTGGCACCGGAATCGAAAATCTTCTCAAAGAAATCCAGCAGCTTTGTGGCGTCGTCAATTTTGATTTACATACTCCTGTTTGCTTCACCTCCCGACAGGAAAATCTCCTAAAACAACTAAAAAAAACCACATCCAAAGACGAAGCCGACCAAATCATAACAGAGTTGTTAAATGGCCAATTATAAGGCAGGCTGTGCCTACCAAAATAAAATGGCTGGTGAAAAATAAGTGGTGGGCAGACCTCATCCCACGTGTTAAAATTGTGGAATCTACTCAACATAAAATCGGTTGTGAATTTTAAAATAAAGCAAGGAGATTAATTATGGCCACGTTTATTTCTCTGGTGAACTTCACCCAACAGGGGATTCGAGATTTCAAGGTCTCTCCTGCCAGGGCCGCCAAATTCA
>CAYYFT010000020.1:0-15105 GCA_964471015.1 uncultured Pirellulales bacterium
AAGTGTTTTATGAAGAAAGAAAGTGTTTTAGACCGACCGAACAAAGCCTTTAGTTTCTGGTTTTGTGCGGGATTACTTGTCATATTGCTTGCTTCGATACTGGCTCGCGATATTGATAGGCCATTTTATGGCCTGCACAGTTGGAAAGAAGCGGCTGCTGCCTGGCGGGCCAGATGTTACCTGAAATACGATCTGGACTACACAAAGGGGTTGGCTCTGTGGGAGGTTGGCGACCCTCCCAGTGAGAAGCCGAATCGTTCACTGGACCATCCTCAGCTTGGTTTATTTTTGCCGGCCCTGGATATGGCCATATTTGGTATTAACGAACGAGGTGCGAGGATAGGCGTAATAATAAGGGCGGTGTTAAGCTTGCTTGTTTTTCTCAGAATCCTGCGTGGTTTGGTGGATGGCAAAACAACTCTCTTAGCGGGTCTTTTGTTCGTTATTTTCCCTATCACTGGCTACTTTGGGGTTCGAGGATGGGTTACGGTCGCTAGTTTATTGGCGGTCTGGTACTATCTTGTGATAATCGGGGCCGTTAAGAATGGGCCGGAACCTAAAACGTATCATAAATGGCTCTTGGCTGTTTTACTTTTCCTGGCCCTGCAGTTGACTTGGGAAGGATTCTTCTACGCATTGGCTATCGGCGTGCACTACGTCTTTCGGTGCATTCACCGCAGGAAATTTCCAGAGAAGACTCTGCTGGCAATATTGATTATTGCGCCGTTGTCCAGTTTGGCATTGGATTTTGCGGTTCTGGCATCAGGCCACGGCTGGGACTGGGAAAAAGTATGGCAACTCTATCGATGGCGGGCTGCCAAAGGTGAGATGCCTGAATTTGTTTGGGGCTTGTGGTTCGCAAAGATGTGGGAGTTTGCAGTTACTAATTTTACATTGCCGGTTTTAATTACGGCAATAGCATATTTAACATTTGGACAACTGTTTGTTTTTACGGCAGATACTACAAAGGAAGCTCCAAAGACCGTAGAAAGACGGTTCCCCCAATTCTGGCTTTTCCTTATGCCAGCGCTATTTCAGCTGTTCATATTAAAGGGGGCTCTCTGGAGACACCAGTATTGGGAATCTCCTCTGGTGCCATTTATTGCCGTAGCTGCGGCGTTAGGTATTATGCTGCTGGCGGATTTCCTGGCCAAAATAAACCGCTGGGTAGCTAACGCGGCCATTGTATTACTTGTGGGAATAATATTTATATCCTGCACGATGGGGCTGAACTACTATTACAGTATCCGCTGGCAGTCACCGGTGAAAATCAAAATGTTCAAAGACCTAAACCAAATGATACCACCGGACAAAGCACTATTGAGCTTTGAGGACTTTGTAGTTAATCAGCATCCTGTAAAAGGTTCACACTATCGGCCGGAGGTCGCTTGGTATCTGGACAGAAAAATCGTGGTTGCCAAGGCGATGGAAGAGATTACAAAAAAAGCTGGAACGGGGGGGTACCCATATTACTTGATTCCCCAAGTAGAACAACTAATGCCTCTTATAGGGCAGTTAAATCAGCGGTATAAATATCAGTACGTTCCCGGCCACCAAGGTGAAGCAACCAAAGATGGCAAATTTCTAAAGGCGGGAATGATGTCATATTTCATTTTCGATTTGAACAGACCTATAGGAGGCAGTTGAACCTCCACCATTGGAGCAAAGCCAGGCCTCTATCAGACCGGATACTTAACGTATAGGGAACTCGCTGCACAAATCTTTTACCTGTTCTTTTATCTTCTCTTTGAAAGATTCGTCTATCCCGCATTCACTATCACTTACTATTTTTACCTCCTTCAATACCACATCTATTAACGCCGATATGCTGCCTATTTCCTCTACACCCATTCCCCTTTTCGTAACAATGGGTGTGCCCAGCCTGATACCGCTGGTAATCGTAGACGGCCTCTTGTCATAAGGCAGCGGGATTCTATCGACGATTATACCACACTCTTCGAGACACTTTTGTGCTGTTGCGCCTGTCAAACCGTCTCGCGAATTGGCCACGTTTATCAGAACCATATGGTTGTCCGTGCCGCCGGTTAAAACATCGTATCCCAGAGCCATCAAATCGGCTGCAAGTCTTTTTGCATTTTCTACGATTTTGAACTGTCTGGTCCTGTATTCGTCGGCAAGCGTTTCTTTGAAGAAAACCGCTTTAGCTGCTATATGGTTCAAATACGGCGTCCCCTGCACACCCGGAAATGTCGAGTTCTCAATCTGCTTCCACCAGGGTATCTTTTCCCCCTTTACTTTTATCTTCTGGTCATATTCCTTACCCATCAATATCACCCCGCCTCTTGGCCCTCCTGGCTTATAGGTGCTTGTCGTTGTAAAATGCGAATAGTCCACGGGTGACGGATGGGCGCCAGCCATTACTAATCCTGATATGTGTGAGATATCCGCCAGAAGATACGCTCCGACTTCGTCCGCAATCTCTCTGAACTTCCCGAAATCTATCGCCCTCGGATAGGCGGAGGCGCCGCATATAATCAGCTTGGGTTTTACCTTGACTGCCTTGTCCCTGATAGCTTCATAATCCAGAAGAAAAGTTCTCTCATCGAGGTAGTAATTTTCTATATCGAATAATTTACGTGTCAAAGACTGTTTTGCTCCATGTGAGAAATGCCCCCCTTGTTCTAATCCCAGACTTAATATCTTATCTCCCGCTTCCAGCACTGCGGCAAGGACAATTTGATTGGCGCCGGTGCCGGAATGAGGCTGCACATTTGCATATCGCGCGCCGAATGCCTTCTCGGCCCTGCTGATTGCAACTCTCTCTACATCGTCAACAGTTTTGCAGCCTCCGTGAAGTCTGGCTCCCGGAAAACCCTCAGCCGTTTTGTTCTGAACAACCGAACCAAGTGCTGCTAAAACCGCCCGAGAGCATTGATTCTCTGCAGCGACAAGCACTAAGCTGTTTTGCAGTCTTTCGTACTCTTCCGTTATTAGCTCATAAACCTGCTTATCTTGCTTTTTCAGAGCGCCGAATTGCCCTTCGTGATATTCTTCAAAGCTCGTCTTATCAAGCGACATTTCACACCCGCTAATCACTTATCCGAAAAAACTCCTGACAATATCGTTAAATGTTACGTAAAGAACAAGTGCAATCACAAGCACCCACCCGACAAAAGCAGCTTTCTCCTGAACACGCACACCAACCGGAGAACCTTTGATTTTCTCAATCAACAAAAACAAAATATGCCCCCCGTCAAAAGGCAGCAGAGGCAAAACGTTAAACACCGCAATAAAGGCGCTTATCAGACCGAGAAAATAAACGTAATCTATCAACGGCCGTTCGGCAACAATCTTGTAACTCAGGCTGAGGATACCGACAGGCCCCATAAGGCTCTTCGGGCTGAAAAGCCCGGTTACCAAACCCTTTAACGTTATGTACGCTTGAGCGATAAACATAACGGTCTTTCTGTATCCCATCCCGATTGCATTAACCGGACCTGCGGCCTTGTAAAGTCTCTCTAAAGGTTCAAACGGAATAATAAAGTCAGCAAAAACCGATTTAACAGTCACAAAATCCTCATCCGCCTTCACATCCAACACAACACTGCCATCTCTCTCCTCATCTAAACGATAATCAATCGTAACACGCTCACCGGCATTCTGCCTGATTTCTCTGACAATCTCGTAAAAGTTTGACACGCTGACCCCATCAATACTTGTTATCACAGCGCCGCGGGGAATCTCCAGCTTTGCCGGCCCGCATTCAGCGGCAATGGTCTTGGCAACAACCGCATGCTCAACGTCAAACACAGGAAAAATACCAATTACCACCCGCTTACCATCCTGCGAACGCTTAGGCACAACGGTAACCATAAAGGTATCTTCGAGACCATTAGCATCCGCACGCAACACTCGGATGGGCAGTTCCTGTGCCTCATATTCTATGGTAACATCACGTATTTCCTTGTAAGTAGGATTCTCAACACCACCAACTGCGAGAATAATATCGCCATTCTGCACGTCGATTTTGGTATCAGCGGCCTTTACCCGCAAACGTAGCACCATAGAATATATATGCGCCAGGTCGGATTCGGATTTGGGTTCCCTGTTCTCAAAGCTCAAATCCAGCAGAATCCGTGATTCAATTAACTCTACCTTGCCGGATTTGTCGCTTCGCTCAGCTAAAATAGTAACTTCCGGAACAAGGGCATCTTCAACCACTTTCTCCAACTCCCAATGAGTCCGAACATCCTTGCCGTCAACAGATTTAATCCGGTCACCTGGGAGTAGGCCGGTTCTCGCAAGCAACTCATTAGCGTAAGAAACCTCTGCAACAACCAAACTACGTGGCATCTCGACACCGAACCCTTTTACTTCATCAAGCAGGCCTTCCTCAGCTACAAGTGCATAATCCTCAATGATGCCGTCTTCATGCCTGACCTTTAATGCGACCTTTTCGTTCCTGCCCGACAAAGCCGCTGCTACCGCAATATCGTAATAATCGAGGTCCTTGCTCTTGCCTGCTATCTCAATTACTTCGTCACCACCCCTTAGTCCCGCACGGGCTGCAGGCGAATTCGCCACCACTCCGCCAACCACCGCAGGCACTCGATTTATACCAATTAGAAAAACTATCATAAAAACTATAAGGGCGCCGATAGCATTAAAAACTACTCCTGCTGCTATAACAGCCATACGGGCCCCAACCGTTTTATTGGCAAACGAACGTGGGTCATCGCTGGTCTCAACCGAGCCGGCATCTTCCTGCCCAAGCATCTTGACAAAGCCGCCGAACGGAATAACCCCGATTCGATATTCGGTCTCGCCGGGCTGGTGGACTTTTTTGCCGATAGTAAAACTCAACCCCCCTTCACTGGATTCATCTCCTTTGGTGAAAAGCCTGGGTAAAATACGAATACGCCAGCCTCTTTCGACTCTCAAAATCCCTGCTAAAATAGGAGGAAAACCGATTGAAAAAGCCTCGACTTTTATCCCCGTGAGTTTGGCAAAAATGAAATGTCCGAACTCGTGAACCAAAACCACCGCCCCAAAACCAATAAAAGTCAGAAGAAGATTACCAAAAGTGTTGATGTTTCGAGCAACCAGATAAATAACTGCGGCAAAAGCGACCATCCACAAAATCGCATTAAAAAAATACTTCCCGGATAAACCTCTTACTTTAGACATAAAACAATCCCTAAAAAACCTGATTACACGTCCATAAATCCCGTTACGCTCTTGTGCTCTCGTGCTCTTTGTGTAACCTCTCTTCTCGCCCAGGCATCTGCCTCAAGAAGTTCCTCAAGCGACACTTGCCTTTTAACACTATGCCTATTCAGACAGTGTTCGATGAGTTCGACTATACTGACAAATTTAATTCTGCCCGCCAAAAACTCCTCCACAGCAGCCTCGTTCGCAGCGTTAAAAACAACCGCAGCCGTCCCGCCTGTTCGGGCAACCTCAAAACCCAAGACAAGTGCACGAAACGTCTCCGCATTGGGCTTCTCAAACGTAAGCTGACCGATTTTCTCAAGCTGTAAATGCTCGGCAATCCCAGCCACACGCGCCGGATACGTCAAAGCATACTGAATCGGAAGACACATATCCGGCTTGCTGAGCAGCGCTATTAACGAACCGTCCACAAATTCAACAAGTGAATGAACTATCGATTCCGGATGAATCAAAATTTCTATTTTCTCGACCGGCACATCAAAAAGCCAGTGCGCCTCGATGACCTCAAGGGCCTTATTCATCATAGTCGCCGAGTCAACGGTGATTTTCGGCCCCATATCCCAGACGGGATGCGAAAGTGCCTGCTCAAGCGTTACATTTTCGATATCCTCTGGGCTCATCTTTCTAAATGGCCCGCCCGAGGAAGTTAAAATGATTTTACTGACCTCCTCACGCAAACCCGCCTGCATAGCCTGAAAAACCGCCGAATGTTCGCTATCCACCGGCAAAATAACGCTGCCGCTCGCCTTTACAGTCTGAGTAAGCAGCTCACCCGCGACAACAAGCGGCTCTTTATTGGCGATAGCGAGTGTCTTGCCTGCTTGTGCTGCCGAAAGGACCGCAGGCAGACCTGCTGCCCCAACAACTGCCGTAAGAACAATATCGACATCTTCAAGCTGCGCAATCTCTGTCAAGCCCTCCGGCCCCGCTAAAACCTCAACTTCCAAACCACTGACCAACCCACGAAACTGTTCTACAAAATCAGTGTTTGTAATTGCTGCAAATCTCGGCTTATATCGCCTCACCTGCTCAGCCAGCAACTCTACACTGCTGTGTGCACTTAACGCCACAATTTCATATTGTGGTTGTTTCTCATCGAGCGACGAGCCACGAGCGACGAGCGACGAATTAAGCGAGTCGATTACTCGCAGCGCATTTTTACCAATCGAACCCGTCGAACCCAGAATCGCAATATGCTTAGCTCTCAAAATACAAAAACCTTTTTTGCCACAAAAAGAATATCAAGTCCGTTAACAACAAATACCAACAATACAGTAAGCACCACTAAACTGTCAAGATAAGAGTTGCTAACCATTCAAAAACAACTGTTCATTATCGATATAGGCAGGTAGATTGCTATGCCCCACGCGATACGAAATACGATATACGCAATACGATATACGATTATAGAGGTATCGACATCTTCACTCTGCGCAGGTTCTTGACCCTGAATTGACGTGGCGTCGCCCCCACGAGTCTCTTGAATGTGCGCGTAAAATAGCTTTGGTTATTATAGCCGACCTGAAAGCAAATTTCCGTGCAGTTCTGCGACGTCGCCAGCAATAGCTGCTTCGCCCGCTCTATCCGCACGCCGGTCAGATAATCTATAAGGGTAATCCCCATCTGCTCTTTGAATACATGAGCCAGTCGGGAAACGCTCATATATGAAGCCTTGGCAACATCCGCAAGGCTCATCGGCTTATCATAGTTGGCGTCGATATAGTTTATCGCAGGCCTGATTTGTGTTATCTTCCTGGCATCTTGTGATGAATACACCAATTCGATAAATTCGTTCAGCGCCGTACTAATCCATGCGCACAAATCGCCCTGGTCGTTAATTTGCATCACTTTATTTACATACGTCAGGTTCTTTTTAAGCATAACGTCGACATTGACACCTCCTTCCACTGCCGAGCGGCTCAGGATACTTAACAGTTCCAGCAATCTCGCTTTAAGAACGCCGAGATCGCTGGGGTTATGAAACAATATCGTCCCTAATATGGAATTCAGAATCTCCTTGGCGCCCGTCCTGTCGCCGATTTTAACTTTACCCAGCAGTTCCCGTTCACTCTCCAGAGGATATTCCCACTTGGCTCCCAATTTCTTTTTTTCCTGGATAAACTCTCCTATCTTCGACTGCTGTTCCGACCGCTGCTGCCTCCACCGGATAACACGCGGGTCAAACCCTCCTATCTCGTAAAGCAAATCGAATAAAAACTCCGCTTCCCTGTGGATTTGGCCCCCCTGTATAATAGGCAAGCTCTTTATTGCCGCCGTTAACTTCCGCTTATCCGCACGAATACCCTTCAATCGCCTTTTGATATCCTCAACCAGGATTGACGTTACAGGTTCCCAAAGGCACTTGCCGAAAAACATCCCTCCCATCGCCTTGTCTTTATCCATAACCGGCACACAGACCAAAACTATACCCGCATGGCAAAGTGAGATATAAGATTGTCCCGTCTCTATCGCAATCTTCAAGCTTCGCCTCCGTTCTTTATTACACCTTCTAAGGCCGACTGTGCTGCTGCGAACAAGCCGACAAAACGCCGGATGACAATCTCCGCTGCACATCACTTTTACTTCTTTGCCGCTGATATCCGCTGTTTCAAGGCCAAGCTGGAAATGTTTGCGGAAAACCCGCTCGATTTCTTCGAACTTGTCCTTGGCAAATAATTTTGTAAGTGTCTTATCACTCATTTAATACTATCCGCCATACACTAATCGCTATCCGTTTAGTAGCAAGATAGTGCTATTATAACAACTTAGGGGAAAAAGGCCAAATCAAATTTAACGAAGGTGAAAAAATACAATACAAGGCACATCCACTACTCGTGTCGAAGTGCAACTATGGGGTCCACTTTAGCGGCGCGCACCGCCGGATACAAACCGAAGACAATTCCAACTCCAAAACTTATCACAAGAGGCAGCACAATACTTGCTGGCGTAATAACCGTCGGCATACCTGCAAAATATGTTATTAAAGACGGCACCAGAACCCCCAGCCCGATACCGATAAGACCCCCGATTATGGAAAGAACAACCGTTTCTATCAGGAACTGGCTGATAATTTGCTTTCTTTTGGCGCCGATGGCGCGCCGAATCCCTATCTCACGAGTCCGCTCAGTTACCGATGCCAGCATAATATTCATAATCCCGATACCGCCCACCAGCAGGCTGATACCTGCAATCGAGCCAAGCACGATATTAAACGTTCGCTTTGTCGCTTCCGCCTGGCGCAGCAATGCCAGTGGCACGCTTACACGGTAATCTTCTTTTTTGTGGAAGCGTTTCAGCATACTCTCAATCCCCGCTGCGACAGGCTCAACATCTTCGGTCGAATCGACCTGAACAATCATTTGGTGCAGTTCTACCATTTCCCGTTCGAATGTGCCGGATGTTCTTCTCGCGGTTACATCGCCGAAATACGAACGCGCAACATTGATGGGAATATAAACGTCAACTTCCTGGTCTGGTATTTGAATATTACCCGCCTGGCCGCTTTCGCTTTTGACAATCCCGACTATTTCAAAACGGTCGCTGCCTATTTTAAGAGACTGGCCGATTGTATTTTCAGCAGCCAGAAGTTTTCTGGCGCCGAACTCCGTCAGAACCGCCGCGGGTGCACGCTCATCGTCATCGGAAGTTATCATGACCCGGCCGGCCACAACAGGCCTCTGCACCAGCTCAAACCACACCGGCGTCGTCCCTACTATACGCAGTTCCAGTGCTCTCTCACCCAAACGCCCCTCTTTACGTATCAGCTTCACAGGTGCTGTTTGTCTTATAGTCTTAAAAGTTTCAGCCACTCTTGCATAGTCATCGTATGTCAGCCCGTAGATGCCCATATGAGAATGTGCTGTGCTGGTCGATTCGTCCTCTATCGATTTGATCGAACTGATAATTATATTATTGCTGCCGAGCTTGCGAATCGCCTCCAGTGCCTCTTTACTCGCCCCTTCTCCTACCGACAGCATCGCCACTACGCTGCCGACCCCGAAGACTATACCCAGCGTCGTAAGAAAAGAGCGCAGCTTGTGCAGAAGCAGGTCTTCAATACCAAGCAGAATGTTACGGACAAGCTTAATCTGTTTCATTAGTCCTCTCCCTCGACACGCTCGACCAGACCATCGAGCATATGGAGCCGCCGCTTGGCGTATGTCGCAACATGGGACTCATGCGTCACCATAATTATCGTCTTGCCCTGCTCATTAAGCTCGACCAGCAAGCCGAGAATCTCTTTTCCTGTCGCCGTATCAAGATTACCTGTAGGTTCGTCCGCAAAAATAATCTGAGGGTCGTTCGCCAGCGCCCTCGCTATTGCCACACGCTGCATCTCACCTCCGGAAAGCTCCGCCGGACGATGGTGCAGTCGCTCCTTGAGCCCAACCCTCTCAACAAGCTCGCCCGTCCGCTCGGCGCTGCTGCTCGCTTCCCATCCCAAATAATAAAGGGGAAGCTCGATATTCCTTTGAACTGTCAGTTGTGGTATGAGATTAAAACTCTGAAAAACAAAACCAAGATGACGCAGCCGAAGCTCACTGAGCGAATCATCGTCAAGAGTGCTCACGTCCCTACCTTCGAGAATATATCGGCCCGAGCTTAAACGGTCTAAGCAGCCGAGGATATTCATCATCGTGCTTTTACCCGAACCGCTCGGCCCCATAATCGCCCAGAAGCTGCCGCGATTAAACGATAACGTTACACCCCCAAGGGCCTTCACACTACTGCTGCCCATCTGGTAAATCTTCCGAGCATCTTCCAGATGGATTATTCCATCACTGGGATTGGACACCGCCTCACGTATCATTCACCTGCCCCGGCTTGTCTTTCGCGTCTCCCCTCCCATTGTTTACGCATCTTCTCCTTTTCTTCGTCAGACATATTTTCAAACCTCTCCCGCATCTTTCGCATCTGCTCTTCTCTCTCTTCGTCAGACATATTTTCGAATCTCTCTCGCATCTTCTGCATCTGCTCAGGCGTAGGTTTCATTTCACCCTCAGGGCGCTCCTGCTCAGCTTTTTTCGTATCCGGCTTTTGCACCTCGCTGATAGTTCTCTCTGCACCCTGTTCAACCGCCGCAGAAGCCAGCGGTGGCGTAAGCAGCACAACCTCGCCCGGCTGCAATCCCTGAATGATTCTCATCATCCGGTTATTATCCAGACCGGTTTCAACCTTGCGAGGCTCAAATCCTCTGCCGCTCTGCACGTAAACGGTTGGCGAACCTGCTATGCGAAGGACCGCCTGAACAGGTATGTATATTACGTCCTCATACTCTTCTATAATGATTTCCGCCTTGCAGCTCATCCCTGTCCGAAGATAATCACCTTCACCTTCAAGATAAACCTCGGTATTATACACTTTCAGGTCGGGGTTCATCCAAACCATTTGTGCATCGGGCAAAGGCGCTATCTTCTCAACCCGGCCGGTAAATCTCCTCCCCGGCAGTGCATCAACAGTAACCATTACCGGCAGACCTGCCTTGACCTTCTGCAGACTGGTTTCATGCACTTTGACCTCTGCCTTCACCGCCGATGCCGTCGGCAGGTAAATAAGTTCCTCCTGTTCGCGAACTTCCCGGCCTTCCGTCAACGGCTCGTCGTTACCGCGCCAGCCGCGACTCTTGGCGCTGGTCGCATAGATTACCAATCCATCGGCAGGTGCATAAATCTTCGTCTTGGCAATTTGCTCTTCATTCTTTTTCAGCTTGTCCTTCTGCCGTTCAAATTCAGACTCTTTCGCCCTCAGCTCCGCCTCCGCCTGAACCACATCCGCCCTGGCCTTCCGTTTTGTCCGCTCCAGCGCCATCTCCGCCTGACTAACATCGCTTTCAAGTTCCGCCAACTCCCGCGGATGAGTAAAATCCTCCAGTAATCGCAAATTATTCTCTGCCAGCTCAAGGTCTAATTTTTTCTTGTGCATAGCCAGCTCGTCAATTTGCAATTCTGTTTGCGAAATATATTCCTTCTCGTAAAGCTTCTGCGACCATTTTAACTTCTCTTCCGACGTCTGAAGCTCTTCCTTCGCCAGCGTAATCTGAGACTCCATCTCCTTGCGCTGATTCAGATATTCACCCTCCTGATATTTTTTCAAATCCTGCTTGGCGAATTCGAACGCCAACTCCGCCTTATCGACGTCGCTCTGCGCCTGGTTTTCGACCACAGCCAGATTCTCTCGCGCACCGACAAAAGCTGCCTCGGTATTCTGGACCCGAATTTCATGGTCAATTTTTGCGTCTAACAATTGGCTCACATCTAACTCAACCAGCAGCTCTCCTTCCTCGACGCGAGTCCCCTCCTCCACTAAAGAAAGAATTGTCGTCCTGCCTTCGACCTCGCATTTGAGAATTATCTGTTCGCGCGCCTGGATGGTCCCGGATTCGGTTACGCTTATCCTCAAAGGACCTCGCTTGACCACAAAAGTTGGCATATCTTCTGCCAAAACAATCTTCGAGCTGGAATGATTGAAAGCTACAACCACAATCCCTATCAGCAGAAAAACGACAATCCCTGCCGGAACTAAAAATTTAACCTGTAGAAAACGCATTTTACCTGTGGCTGAGCCGGATTTATTTTCCATTATCAATTTCCCGTAGCAGA
This sequence comes from uncultured Pirellulales bacterium, assembly GCA_964471015.1. Taxonomy (GTDB): domain Bacteria; phylum Planctomycetota; class Phycisphaerae; order Sedimentisphaerales; family Anaerobacaceae; genus CAYYFT01. The sequence continues at coordinate 11,793 of CAYYFT010000020.1, forward strand.
TACCACCATATCCTTTTCATCGACCTTTTAACAACCCTGCTTATCTTGTTGGGCAAGTTTTCCCACCTTTCCCCTGATTGAAGCTATATTGCTTCATTATATCAAAAAACCGCCCTCAAAATCAAGCTTTACCCCCTCAGAAGCAAGCTGCTTCACTCGTTTTCTCGACAATAGACCGATTTCCAATGAGGTTTTACCATTTATTATAAGACGCACCACTACCCCCATTTATTGCATGAAAATCGCAAAAGCGATTAGCCCCACTAATACTACAACCTAATCGGCTCACACAGACTATCTGCATTCTTGGCCAAACGTCCACAATGCCGGCATTCGAACTCTGCATCTTTGACAAGTGCCTTATACTCTTCCACGTTGCTGAGATGAAACCCCTGCGAGACGATATAGCACAGGTGCTTACTGTGCGATTCACTTTTACATTCCGTATTGTGTGTTATCTTTTCTTCCGCCATCTTTATCTACCTCATATTAACCCAAATCACCCATCTATTGTAACAGTAAATCACAAATTGTAAATCACCTTGTCATCCCGTTTAGCCCCGTTGCTTGCGACGGGGGATGCTTGTGTGCGCAGTTTACCCTGCTTGCATCTGCTTGTGCTGCCTTCTGCTCGGACACTGTTTTACTCGTATGCCTGCGGCATACTCAACTAAAGGTTTCCTCGTTGCGGCCTCCGGCAGCACTGCGCAAGACAATATTTCCCTCACCCCAATTCATTAGCGCTTAAATGATATATTAGTATATTCGCATATACTAATATACTAACATACTTAATTACCTCACTATACTGCGCTATATGGCATTACCACATAGTGAACAACTCCAATTAAAAGAATACATAGGTATCTTAGGTATTGCCTTCGGCAGCTTGCCCTGTGGGACTCCCACAACCTTTTTCCGCTTTTCTTTCCTGTCCGCTGTACGCTAAACGCTGCACGCTATTTGCCCGTAAGTTTTAACCTTTTAGCTTTGGTTTTGCACTTTCAGCTTTAACTTTTAAATTTCCTAATCGCTTCCTCCCTGGAGTCTTACTTGACGTTCGTCAAGTATTCATCTGCTTTGTGCTGCTTGTGGTTCAGCTCTTTTCTTATTTACTTCGACCTTCGACATTCCTTGTTCGATATTGGATATTCCTTTTATCTTCTCCCGTCCCTCTCTTTCCCTCTACCTCTACCTCCATCACCATCACTCCCCTCTGTCCATATCTACTCCTGTGACTCTCTCTCTATCTCTCCATCCCCCACGCCGCAACGTCCGATAATGTTTTTATTTCCCCATTTTAACACAACCATAAAAGCCCCTGGAGTGATTGAGTGAAACTGTCGAATGTTTTCAAACGTTTTGTATCAGTTTTTGAATATTTCGTATCAATTTTCGAATGTTTCTATTCAGTTTTTGTACGTTTCTATACAGTTTTCAAACGTTTTCGAATATTTTCGAACATTTGTTCGTATAACAGCGCCGTTGACCCCCTTCACGCCATTTTATGAAATGCCTTGTTCGCACCGGTGGCGAGTGATGTGACCGTCGAAAATCGCTGTAAGTCTTTGCTGCAAAAGGAAAAGCGGGCGATGGGATTCGAACCCACGACGTCCAGCTTGGGAAGCTGACATTCTACCACTGAATTACGCCCGCAAAGAATTTTTCTAAAGCTTTATTTTACAAAAACTACTGAAACGTTGTCAAACCCATTTTGGAGGGCTTACAATTGTCAGTACCTTGCGAAGCTCTGCTAAACTTGGCCCGTTCGCTAAGACGCAGTAAAAACTTTTATCTTTTTATGTTTTTCTCAGTACGCACCGTAACTTCCTATTTATAAAGTAGTTAAGCAAGCGAATTTTTTGCAAATCCAACCAAAATAATGTGAATTCGCTTGACGGGAGCAACCTCATTTTATAAGTTGTAGCTTGTGAATGTGAACTCAAATACTAAATAATCGTAGTATAACTTATGAGGTATCGTAAGATTCCAGATGAGACCATACGGCGGCTGCCGATTTACCTGCGTGGTCTGCTGTTTCTGTCCGAACAGGGGCGGCAAAGCATATCCAGCCGAGATTTAGCGGATTTCCTGGGGGCTAACCCCTGGCAGATAAGAAAGGACTTTTCCTACTTTGGTGGCTTTGGTACGCGGGGAGTGGGCTATAAAGTCGAAGAGCTTGCAAAGCAAATTAAAAGAATCCTCAAACTCAATGTCGTTCACAAGACGGCTTTAGTTGGGGTTGGCAATCTTGGCTCGGCAGTGCTGGCATATCCGGGTTTTAGGATATATGGTTTCGATATCGTCGCCGCATTCGATATTGATTCTAAAAAAATCAGCAGGAAAATAAGTAATATCACGATTGAAGATGCTTCAAATCTTTGGACGTTGAAAAGAAGAAAGATCAATATTGGGATTATCGCTGTTCCGCGAGATGCGGCTCAGGAAACGGCCGACGCACTGGTCAAAGCAGGTGTAAAGGGTATTCTGAACTTTTCCCCATGCTATATAACAGCGACAAGGAAAGTGAAAGTAATAACTATTGATATCGCAATGGACCTTGCCCGGCTGCCATACTATATGCCGGCAAGTTGAGCTGCTAAACTCAGGTGAGACAAGATGGAAACTGTTTTTATAAATGAACTAAAACCGTTCTTAGATGCTGTTGCCGAACAGATGGCCCTTTTCGTTCCGAAGAAAAGCGGTGAGCACTATGTATATATCAAGTACGACCATTCCTCCGAGAAGGTGGTGGAGTTTAACAATATACGCGCTTGCACGCCGCTAAAAGAGTTTTTGTTTCCACTCTGTGAGCTTGCTGCCGTCTTTCCTGAGCCGGTTGAGCCGGAAGAAATAAAGCCCTTCGCCGTCTTTGGGCTTAAGGACTGCGATTTGCGCTCTATTGAAATCCTGGACAAAGTTTTTTTAGAAGATGAATTTGAAGACCTGTTTTATGTCGCCCGGCGAGAAAAAATGTTTATTATATCTTCTGATTGTTTTGAGCCGCGCGAGAGCTGCTGCTGTAACCTCTTTGGCGGCCAAAGTTACGCTGAGAAGAGTTTTGATTTGAACCTTGCAAAGGTAAAAAACGGCTTCGTTATTGAAGCCGGCTCGGACAAGGGCGAAGAGTTTCTGCAACAGCACAAGGACATCTTTGTCGAAGCCCCTGCCGAAGCGCTGGCGGAAAGGGATTCAACCCGGGCACGGACCCAGCAGCAGCTTGAAGAAAACAATGCCGAATACAAACTTGATGCCCCTGTTAACGAGATTATGGAAAACAGCCCGGATTCCGACGTCTTCGACATTGAATCGC
>CAYYFT010000021.1:0-15055 GCA_964471015.1 uncultured Pirellulales bacterium
ATCGAGACGATTTATTGTCTGGGCGACGTGGTCGGCTACGGGCCAAACCCCAGGGAATGTCTGGACCTGATTATTGAGAAGACCAAATGGACTGTCCTGGGCAACCATGATTATGCGGTCTTTTACGAGCCGACAAACTTCAATTACGGGGCAGAGCAGGCAAGCTTCTGGACACGCTTCAGTCTGGAAGATGAGCAACAGGCGACAAGGCGTAACAGACGCTGGAGCTTTTTGGGTGAGCTGCCGATGCGGCGGAGACTCAAAGCAAGACTGGGAATAAGCTCGGCAGTAATAGATTTCATTCACGCAAGCCCGAGAAAACCGATTAATGAATACATCTTTCCGGACGATGTTTATACCAATCCGATAAAGGTTCGTATCCTCTTTGAGCGTGTCAAGCATATCTGCTTTGTGGGCCATACCCATCTGCCGGGCGTGTTTCTCGATGAGCCGGATTTTTATCTGCCTGACGAGCTGGGCAATGTCTATCCGATTATCGACAAAGAAAAAGCAATTATCAATATTGGCTCAGTCGGCCAGCCGAGAGACGGCGACAATCGTGCGAGTTACGTATATGTTGATGATAATGAGGTGAACTTTGTCCGGCTGGAATACGATTTCGAAAAGACGGCGGAAAAGATAAAGGCAATCGAAAGACTGGACAACTTTCACGCTGAACGGCTGCGGGAGGGAAGATAAGCTCGTTTCTCGATGCTCGATACTCGTTAACCAGATAGAACACGTAGGATACAAGAGATTATGAGAACTGTTTTAACCCCGTTAGAAACTCTACAACGGAGGTAACTAAAGAAACGTATAAGAATATGGCACAAAAAAGGAAATTTCTAACGGGGTTAACTTTTGTTGTGGTTGGCTTTTGTTTGTTTTGTGGCTGGCTTGTTGTCGAGTCCGGGCTGCTTGACAACAACCATACAACAAAGAAGCCCTGTATTCTTCTGGCCCAGATATCAGTTAATCAGGAACAAGAAGCTGCTGGCACAGATGACGTAACAGAGAAGCGTTCGGAGACGGCTGATTTCACCGCTTTCAGCGCTGATAACGCCCCGGCAACAAGCGTTACACTCGGTTCGATAGACCCCAGGAGCGGCTTTAAGTTCGAGTTGGAATTGACCTCGAAAGGTGCAGCTATCAACAAGGCCGCCTTTAGCGAATACGATGACCGTGATTATAAAAACCCTCAGCCGTTAGTGATTCTCTCTCCTGTGCGCCGAGCTGACGGCAGGGAAATTTTGTCGATGGCGAATGCGGATTTCATATTTGTCCAGCAGAAACTGAAGCTGGCTCTGGGTAAATTGCACTGGAAGAGCTACGGTGTTGAGAAAGACTATGATGGCTCTGAAACCGCTCGGTTCGAAGCGGTTATCAAGACGTTAGCCGGTAAACCGGTTGTAATGTTGGCTAAAACCTACAAGGTCGTTGTCGGCAGCTACTTACTTGATTGCGATATAACCATTGAAAATCTTACCGATATCGAACAAAAGGTGCAGTTCGATTTGGCTGGGCCAAGTGGACTGGGCAGGGAAGCTATCAGAAGCGATATGAGAAAGGTTGTGGCCGGCTTTAGAGATTCGCAAGGCCGGGTAATCAGTGCAAGACTTAATGCCAAAAAGCTCAGTAAGGCAAAAAACCTCGACGACAGACGGCTGACCAAACCCGGCGCCGATTTCCTCTGGGCCGCTGCGACAAATAAATATTTCGCCGCCATACTGGTACCTGTGCCGGACAAAGGCAAGAACTACTGCGACTGGGTAACAGACAAAACAGGGCGGTTCTACAATCCCGACGGCCGTCCCGACACCGGAGACGAGACCGTGGGAGTCGATTTGAAAATCGCACCAAGCGAATTGGCGGCAGCCGGTCAGGCCGACAGCACAAAAACGTATAATTTCCAGCTTTATCTGGGGCCGAAGGATAAAGGCCTGTTCGATAAAAATGAACTGTACCTCAACCTGGGTTTTGTCCAGACGATAGATTTTATGGCCTGCTGCTGCCCGGCGAGCATTATAAGCCCCCTGGCCTTTGGGATATTAGCATTGATGAAATGGATGTATGGCTTTATCGCCAATTACGGAGTGGTCATTATCATATTAGTATTCCTGATGCGCCTTGTTATGCATCCGATTACCAAAAAAAGCCAGGTCTCGATGAGCAAGATGAGCACACTTGCGCCGAAGGCTGAGGAGATAAAGAAAAAATACGCTAACAACAAAGCCGAGTTAAACAAACAGTTGATGGCCCTTTACAGAAAGCAAGGCGCTTCGCCGATTATAGGCTTTCTGCCGATGATGGTGCAGATGCCCATTTGGATTGCGCTGTGGAGCGCGGTATATGCCGGTATTGAACTGCGAGGTGCGCCATTTTTACCATTTTGGATTACCGACCTTTCGGTCCCTGATGCCCTGGTCAGGTTTTCAACGGTAACAGTGCCACTGCTGGGCTGGAAAATTGATTCGCTTAACTTGTTGCCGATTCTGATGGGTGTGGCATTTTATCTACAGCAAAAACTGATGCCCAAACCGGCGGCGGCTTCAGCTAATCCCCAGGTTGCTCAGCAGCAGAAAATGATGATGATTATGATGCCGCTGCTTTTCCCGCTGATGCTGTATAAGGCACCATCGGGGGTCAACCTGTACATAATGGCCAGCACCTTTGCCGGAGTCGTTGAGCAACACGTTATTCGCAAACATATTCACGAGAAAGAAGAGGCCGAATCGGCGGGCTTAGTTGCTGCAACGAGCAAAACCGGCGGTAAAGTCAAAAAGAAAAAACCCAAACCGTTTTATAAGATGTAATTGGTAAATGATGAATGGTAATTAGCATCGAACCAATTACCAGTAACCAGTTACCAATCACCAATGTACAACCTTAATGACACCATTGTAGCTGTCAGCTCTCCAACTTCAGGGCAGAGGGTGATTGTTCGCATATCCGGCCCGAATACGCTTGGTATATTGCAACAGATTTTTGACGCACCAATCACAAAAGAAAAAAAAGGCGGCGTGATAGCGGGCAACGTAGTAATTGATAAGGAACTCAGGATTGGTGCACAATTATATCTTTTTTTAGCCCCGCATTCCTATACCGGCGAGACGCTCGCCGAAATTCATATCTATACAAACCCATCCGTTACCGAAGCCCTGCTGGAAAATCTACTGAGTAAAGGCCTTCGAACGGCCGGGCCCGGCGAATTTACCGCAAGAGCGTATCTTAATGGTAAAATCGACCTCGCTCAGGCTGAAGCGGTGAATGAAATCATCACCAGCTCCAACAGATTTCAATTAGCCGCAGCCGAAAGGCTTCTTAGCGGCAAATTAGCCCAAACAACGGAAAAAATCCGCTCGGAGCTGATGGACTGTCTCAGTCTAATCGAAGCAGGCCTGGATTTTAGCGGTGAAGATATCGAATTGGAAACCAGCTCTAAGGCGGTTCGAAAACTTATCTGTATAAAAAACGAGCTTGAGCGGCTGCTGTCCGACAGTATAAGCTGTGAATCGACGCTCGATTTGCCGGCTGTGGGAATCGCAGGTGCGCCCAATGTCGGCAAAAGCAGCCTGCTCAATAAACTGACAGGTTACGAAAGAAGCATCGTATCGGCACAGCGCAAAACCACCAGAGATGTCTTGGCCGGCGAGCTTTCATTGAGGCACTGCCGATGCGTGTTGTTTGATTGTGCGGGATTAACTCGATGCTCGATGCCGGATACTCGATGCTCGATTCTTGATGAATTAGCACAGCAGGCAGCTATCGAATCGCTGCGGAGTAGTTCCGTAGTTGTATTTTGTGTGGACACATCGAAAGAGGATTGGTCCGAAGATATATCAATACGCTGGCTTATAGGTTCGGACACTCTAATACCTGTAGCAACAAAATCAGATTTGCTCTGCGAAGAGTTATTAACTAAGCGTCTTGCTGAATTGAGAGAGCTGTTCGGCGTGGATTTCATCGTAACAAGCGCAGAGGACGGCACCGGTATAGAGTGGTTGAAAAATATGCTCGACAAAAAGATAATTGAAATGTCGCTCGGAAACCATAAGCGAGGAACGAGAGGTGAGGGACGAGAAGCGAGCCTGGTCGCACTTACCGCCCGGCACAGACAGCTCTGCACCGAAGCGATTGAGAATACAGAAGAATGCATCAGCGAGCTAAAGGCCGGCAATGATGAAATTGCCGCAATGATGCTGCGAGCTGCTTATCAGAACATCTCCGACATCGAGCAACAGCACATAGATGAAGAGATTCTGGAGAGGATATTTTCGCGGTTCTGTATCGGCAAATAAACTCGTGACTGGGACCACGCCTTGCGGGAACCCACTCGCTACTCGGCCCTCGATACTCGATTTTTTCTTCTTGCGAGCATCGAGCATCAAGATTCGAGATTCATTATTTGTCTTTGGCTTCGAATTCTGCGTCGATTACATCGTCGCCGCCACCTTTTCTTTTAACTTCGCCTTCAGGCGGTGGCGGCTGCTCGGTTCCACCGGGCGCTGCGGAAGCGGCTTGCTTCTTAGCTGCTTCTTCGTAAAGCACCTTGCCCAATTCCTGGCCGGCTGTGCCGAGGTTTTCGATGGCTTTTTTTATGGCATCGGCATCTTCGCCTTTTACAGTTTCCTTCAAGTTGTTGACTGCGCTTTCGATTTTGCCGCGAGTTTCGGCGGAGACCTTGTCGCCGTGCTCCTTGAGTGTTTTTTCCGTTGAATAAATCAGCTGGTCAGCCTGGTTTTTCAAATCGACAACCTCTCTTTTCTTCTTATCTTCCGCAGCGTGAGATTCAGCCTCTTTGGTCATCTTTCCAATCTCTTGTTCGCTCAACCCCGAGCTGGACTTAATCTCAATCGACTGCTGCTTGCCGGTGCCCATATCTTTAGCGGAGACGTTTAAGATGCCGTTGGCATCAATATCAAAGGCAACCTCAATCTGCGGAATGCCTCTTGGGGCCGGTGGAATATCAGCAAGCTGGAACCTGCCGAGCGTGCGGTTGTCCCTCGCAAATTCCCTCTCGCCCTGCAGAACGTGGATGTCAACAGAGGTCTGACTATCCGCAGCGGTTGAGAAAATCTCTTTTTTGCTGGTAGGAATCGTGGTGTTGCGTTCAATCAATCTTGTCATAACGCCGCCTAATGTCTCAACTCCCAGCGAAAGCGGCGTTACATCCAGAAGCAAAATATCTTTTACGCCCGCATCACCGGCTAAGACCGCGCCCTGCAGAGCAGCTCCCAAAGCTACCACTTCATCAGGATTGATGCTCTTGTTGGGTTCTTTGCCGAATATGTCTTTAACAATCTCCTGAACCTTTGGGATTCTTGTCGAGCCGCCGACGAGCAGAACCTCAGCGATGTCATTGGCTGAGAGCTTTGCATCTTCCAGCGCTTTGTGGCAGGGGGATTTGAGCCGTTCAAGAATAGGCTCTGCCAGCGATTCAAACTTGCTGCGGGTGAGGGTAATTTGCAGGTGCTTTGGCCCTTTGGCGTCGGCGGTGATAAACGGCAGGTTCACTGTGGTCTCGAGCTGCGAGCTTAATTCACACTTGGCTTTTTCGGCTGCCTCTTTGAGTCGTTGATGGGCCATTGGGTCGTCGCGAAGGTCTATGCCTTCTTTTCTTTTGAACTCATCGGCCAGATAATTTATCAGCCTCGCATCCAGGTCATCACCGCCGAGATGTGTGTCGCCATTGGTGCTCAGGACCTCGATAATACCGCCCTGGTCCTCGAAACCTCCGATATCGAGGATTGAAATATCAAAAGTTCCGCCGCCGAAGTCGAAGACCGCCACCTTTTCATTCTTTTTCTTCTCAAGTCCGTAAGCGAAGGCAGCAGCGGTTGGCTCGTTGATAATTCGCCCGACCTTTAGCCCTGCTATTTTGCCGGCGTCTTTTGTTGCCTGGCGCTGCGAGTCGTTAAAGTAAGCCGGCACGGTGATAACAGCGTCGGTTACTTTTTCGCCAAGGTAATCCTCAGCTGTTTTTCTCAAATCCTGCAGAATCATCGCCGAAATTTCAGGCGGGGTGTATTCCTTGCCGCGGACACCGACCTTGACCAGTTCTTCCGGCCCGCCGGTGATTTTGTAAGGGACAATCTTTTCCTCCGACGAGACTTCACTATGCCGTCGGCCCATAAAACGCTTGATGGAGAATATCGTGTGTTCCGGGTTGGTTACCTGCTGGTGTTTTGCGATTTGTCCAACCAGCCGCTCGCCTTTGTCGGTGAAGCCTACCACCGAAGGCGTCAGCCGAGAACCAGAAGAGTTAATCAAAACCTTCGGCGATGAGCCTTCCATCACGGCAACCACAGAATTTGTTGTTCCCAAATCTATTCCAATGATTTTAGCCATTTCTTACACTTCCTTTCGTTATTTACACGGTGTCATTCCTGTGAAAACAGGAATCCAAAAAAGAAAGCATTATGGATTCCCGCTCCCTTGGGGACAAGTTTCGCGGGAATGACAAAAACCTGCCTTATCAATTCACAAATACTTTAGTGTGCAAAAAACGTGCCAAGAGTCAATCGCAATCTAATTGACGAATTTAACCTCTTATATTTCAAGAAGTTAGGTTTTCCGGTTTCTGGTTTCTGACTTCTGTTTTCTTGTGAATTGTGCCATTTTGGCAGATGAATAGAATATGGCGGATAACATTTACTTATAGGATGATATCATATTTTGTGTCACAACTTCGATTTTGCTACAATAAATCGCGTTGCTTGATTGTCGGCTTCCTCAAAAAATTCTCTTGACTCTTTGGGGTGTATTTGTTTATATTACAAGGCAGCCTGATAGGGATAGGAGCACACCACTTGTTTCGTAGCAAAGGGTTTTTGGGGAAATTTGAGGAGGATGAGATGAAATGAGGAAAGAAACTCTTTTCGCATTAGCAATCTCAGTAACAATACTGACGGCTTCACAGGCGCCAGCTTCGTTCGTTGACTCGGTTAATGCTGACAAAACGCCGTTTGCATATATAGTGGGGGGCAGAGGTGAAATTGGCTGGATTTATACACCGCAGTTTAGTTACACACTGACCGGTATCAAAAGCTATTTCGGAACACTTGGCGCACCTGTTTACGATCCGGTCCCTACTGTAACATTTGAAATATATAATGAGGTTCCCATTGATGGTGGTACACTGCTGCGGTCAGTGACATTTTCTGTAGGATGGTCTTGGCCGCCAGGGGGAGAATTTACTCCGCTGGATATTGCTGCTGATGAAGATTACTTCGTTGGTTTTCGGTCTTTTATTCCTGAATTGGACCCAAATTTTTTACTTTGTAATTTTGCAGACAGCGGCGTGTCGTTGCCTGCTTACTATGGTCCCGATAACAGCGGAACATATTCAATAGCTACCAGTAACAATTATTATATTCATCCTGTTCTTTTGTTTGAGGGCACCCCTGAGCCGGCAACGATTTTACTATTTGGTTTGGGTGGGTTGATGCTGCGAAGGAAAAGATAATCCCTTACCACGTTTTTGTCATTCCGCACTTGATGCGGAATCTATCCTTATTGTTTTCTGGATTCCTGCTCCCTTGGGGACAAGTTTCGCAGGAATGACATTACTATATGTTATTCACTATTCGTTCAGTGCTGAGCGGATAATTTTGGCCCGAAGTACATCTCTGTGGGCGGCGTCCAGCATTTTTCCATAGTTTAATTGCAGATGTGCCGGCTGAGTAAGCATAAACAGCCGGTTTATGGTTGCGATGGAAAGACCCCCCGGTTTATCAGCGTCGCCGCCGGCAGCTCTGAGCTTGCAAAGCCTCTTTATTGCGGGGGTCGAAGCGCCCATACGTTCGTGCATATTGATGCCCATCCGCAGATGGCTTAGCAAAAATAACGCCTCCTGCGAACTTATCAGACGGGCGTTCCGCAATAGCGCCATCGCACGAGAGATTTTGTCGTCGAGGACGTCGGGTTCCTTCGAGAGCAACTGATTCCTGGCTGCATTTTCGTATTCGACAATTTCGGGGATGACAGCGTTTTCAAATTGAGCGATGATATCAGTCTCTGATATACCAAGCGTTACCTGATTTGAGAGCTGATAGAAATCGCCTGCCGCCTCGGTGCCTTCGCCGAACAGGCCTCGCACCGCCAGGCCCATATCCTTTGTGGCATTTAAGAACTTCTCTATTTGGCCGGTCATCTTCAGCGCCGGCAGATGCAGCATTACTGAAACCCTTATACCCGTGCCCAGATTGGTCGGACAGGCCGTCAAATATCCGTAGCGCGGACTAAAGGCATAATCTATTCTTTTCTCTATCATATCGTCGATATGGTTTATCTGCTCAAAACATTGGGTTAGCTGCAGCCCGCCCTTTAGCATCTGAATTCGCAGATGGTCCTCTTCGTTAATCATAGCGGTGAAAAATTCCCTCTGGGCGATAACTACTCCGCGAGGGCCCTTACCGAAGGCGTGATGCCGGCTGATTAGATGCCTTTCCACCAGGAAATGTCTGTCCAGGGCAGGGGTTTTGTCCACGCTGAGATAGAAGACTTTGTCGCCAAGCTCCAGCGACATCAGGGTATCTCTCAGCTTTTCGAGTATCTCGGATTTTTCAGCAGCAGAGCAGCGACTCAGGAACTTGTGTCCTGCCATATTCCTGGCCAAACGAATGCGGGAGGATATGACAATATCAGCCAGCGGCCCTGAGCCGTCAAACCATTCGTTTATGTCGCCACTTATATCGGTCAGCTTCATATCTATCTGGTTAAATGGTAATTGGTTAAATGGTAAATTACCAATTACCGTATTCTTTATTCCAGTTGGTTTATTTTGTCTCGCAATTTAGCGGCCAGCTCGTAATCTTCGTTTTGCACCGCTGCCTGGAGTTGCTGACGCAGTGCCGTAAGCTTTATTTGCTTTTTTGTATCCTTTGGCATTCTCGAGGGGACCTTGCCGCAGTGGACTGTTTTGCCGTCGTGAGCCTTTTCGACAAGCGGCAGCAGCGATTTCTCAAAAACCTCATAGTCGTAGGGACAGCCCAGCACTGCCTCTTTGGTGAATTGCCCCAACGTAAAGCCGCAGTGTGGGCACGAGAGCTCCCGCTCAGTATCGCCAAACAGTTCGTCGTCTGACGGCTGGGTGGCAAGCAGGCCGCTGAGCAATTCATTTATAGAAAGTTGGCTCTTGACGGCTATACCCTCTTCCTGCGCACACTGCTCACAAAGATGCATCTCGCTGCGCACACCATCGGTTATCTCCGTTAAATGAATGGTCGCTTCTCTTTTTTGGCAAACCTGACACTGCATATCAAGAAACCCTTCTCACATATTATACCAGAATTACATCCGGATAACCGTTAAATTTAGAAAACTATCTACAGGCCGACACGCTATAAACTCATCTCTACATTACGCCGGCATCCTGTTTAGATAATCGTCAAATTTAAAAGACCACTGCAGGCGGAATTGTCTATTTGCCCCGTTAGAAACTCTACAGGGTTTCCCAAATGGCCTAAAAGGGCATTTGGGGTCCCTGCAACCAATAATATAGTCTTAAAAGCGAAGATTTCTAACGGGGTTTGCCGAATTTTGCCGAGCAGCCCGGCTCCTCAACAACCCTGATACTTCGCAGTTTCACGCCGTCTGGCAGTTTCGGCTCAAGTTTATCGAATATATATTTTGCTACGTTCTCTGCTGACGAATTGTTCCTCTGGAAATAATCGATACTGTCCAGCGGGGTATTATCAAACTCAGCTACCGTTTTATCGACCGCTGTCTTGAGCCGGCAGAAGTCCATAACAAGCCCCATACCATCGAGCTTGTCGCTGCCGACCTCGGTAATAACCACCCAGTTATGGTGGTGCAGCGGCTCTTTCGAGCCGTCCGGCAGGGTCAACTGATGCGATGCCCGAAAGCCTGTTTCGACACTGACTGTAAACATCTCGACCCTCGCAACTCGATTCTCGTCCCCAGCCCTTCCGAAGGGCTGGACGAGCATCAAGTGTCCTTTTTAATTTTTAACCGGTTGAGGCGTTGTTGCAGGCGGTCGCAGACACTTTTCGGAATCAGATTTGAAACATTACCGCCCAGCGAAGCGATTTCACGAATCAGGGTCGAACTGATAAAGCCGTATTTCTCGCTGGTCATAACAAAGACGGTTTCTATCCCCGCCACGGCCCTGTTGGTCATAGCAAGCTTGAACTCATACTGAACGTCAGTAAGACTTCGCAGACCGCGCAGGATAACATCGGCTTCTTTTTCAGCCGCATATTCAACCGTCAGCCCGTCGAAGCTTTCTACCGAGACTCTCGGAATATCGGCTATCAATTCAGCTATCATCTCGACCCGCTCTTCGGGAGTAAAGAGCTGGTTTTTAATTGGGCTTCGACCGACCGCAACAATGAGCTCATCAAAGAGTTTTATGCTGCGATTGATAACGTCTAAATGCCCGTTTGTAATCGGGTCGAACGAGCCGGGAAAAATCGCTCTTACAAATTTTTTAGCCATCAGCACACTCCCGCACCAATTGTCCTTCGGCGAAAGAGCTTCAGCCGCGCCCGGATTACAGCGTTGCTGCTTTGGCTCAATTGGTGCAGCACTATTATACCTCAATCGCCCGATGGGTCAAACAGTTCGTATCTCGCCGGCAGAGTCAATTTTGCAATAAGCCACAAAATAACCCTGAAAGTATTTTCGAACAGAATAACAAGATACGGCTTCTATTCGGCTTGACCTTTTTCTTTGGCGAGCGTGACGGGGATATCAAGCCAGAAGGTTGAGCCTTTGTCGGGCTCGCTTTCCATCCCAATAGCCCCTGCGAGCATGGCGGCCAATTCCTTGCTGATAGCAAGGCCCAGTCCGCTGCCGGCTGATTGGCGGGTTATGGAGCCGTCGGCCTGGCGGAACTTGTCGAATATCTTCTCCTTATCCGGCTCGGTAATGCCGCGGCCGGTGTCGGAAACTGAAATCCGTACTGTCTGTTCGCCCTGCATATCGGCTCGAATCTCGATTCTGCCCTTCTCAGGTGTGAACTTTACGGCGTTACTTAGAAAGTTGTACAGTATCTGCTGGACCTTGCCGGCGTCTGTCGAAAGAGCCGGGATGTTGTCAGCGACCACTAATTTGACTTTGATTTTCTTCCTTTTCGTAAGTGCCGAGAAAGAACCCACCACCGCTCTGCAGAGCTGCGGTATCGAAGTCTTTTCTATGTGCAGTTTCATTTTGCCCGCTTCGGTTTTAGCCAGGTCAAGCAGGTCGTTAATCATATTCAGAAGACTTTTTCCGCCGGCGATAATGTTCTCGGCATATCTTCGCCCTTTGTCCTTTTTTAGAACATCGGGTTTTTCCCGCAGTATCTCAGCAAAGCCCAGTATTGCGTTCAGTGGTGTCCTGAACTCGTGCGAGACATTGGCCAGAAATTCGCTCTTTATCTTGTTGGCCTTGAACAGCTCGATATTCCGCTGTGAAAGCTCTGCGATTTTATCGTCGAGCTGCTTGTTTGCCTGCCTCAGTTTCTCCTGTGCGGCCTGCAGCCCATCCAGCATATGATTAAACGCCTCGGCGAGCTTTTCGTATTCATCGCCCGTCTTTATAGCACTTCTGATATCGAGATTTCCCTCAGCGACGTTGTTTGTAATTGCCCGTAGTTGTCGGATAGGCCGAAGGATTACGCGCTGAGTTATCATATAGAAAGCGACGATAGCCCCGGTGCCGGCAATCAGCCCGGCAACGATTATCCAGACCCTGTTTAACAGGACTGTTCTGCTGATTTCAGCAGCCGGTCTTTGAACGACCACCGCACCTATCGGCTCGTTTTGGCTAAATGGCCTGGCTGAACCCTGCGGATTATGGCAGCTTATACAGCTTTCGGTCGCCCGGAAGACCCTTATATAATTGCTGTGAAGGATGCCGTCATGTTTGGCCAGCAGAATACTATCGTTTCTTCCCTCCCCGGCTTTTAGAGATTCAATCATCTCTCTCTGCTCGTCGGTCAATACCGCCAGTTGTTTTCCATTTTCTTTTGTGAACCGAATCCAGCACATCCCGTGGTCGTTTACATCCATTACCGAACCGGTATTGTCGAGTATGGGCAGGGTCGTTTCGTCCGGGGCCTTTAGCTGGAAGTGCTGGGCTAACAGCATCTCAGTTTTTGTCCGCCCGGCATCAAGAGCGGCTTTCTTTGTCAATTGGCCCATCCAGATATAGGGCAGAAGAAGCGCCAGTATAAGAACCAGCACCACCGCCGCTCCAAACGCAACTCTGCACTTTTCCGCCAGCGAAAGCGGCGCCAGCCGCAAAAGCCCAAGAAATTTCCATATAATGCTTCTCAACTTAACCCGCATAATAGGTATCTATTCCTTCTTTTTTAGCTGGTCAAGTTCGGCTCTTAGCTTAGGCAAAGCCTGTGGATAATTTTTCCCGACGAAATCAATCAGCTTCTCTCTGACTTCGCAGCGCAGGCTCCAGGCTGTTGAGGCGTCTGCAGCGCTCATAAGCGCACGCAGCTCAACGGTGCGCTCCGTCGTGTTGGTAACCTGAAGCACACAAACCTTCTTGTCCCAGAGCTTCGATTCGTTCAGAATTTTCTGAAGCTGCTCTCTTATCGCATCGATGGGCACTGTGTAGTCGACGTAAATATAGACTGTGCCGAGTATATCAGCCGTAACGTGGGTCCAGTTCTGAAAGGGCTTTTCGATGAAGTAAGTGATAGGAACGATTAACCGCCTTAAATCCCATATTTTTACGACCACATAAGTGAGGGTTATCTCTTCGATTCTGCCCCATTCGTTTTCCACTATCACCACATCATCGACGCGAATCGGCTGGGCCAGAGCTATTTGAAGTCCTGCAATAAAAGCTCCCAAGGTTCTCTGGGCCGCCATTCCGACGATGATACCGATAATACCAGCTGAGGCCAGAATGGTTGCTCCGAGCTGTCTGACTTTGGGGAAAGTCATCAGCATTGTCCCAGCAGCTAAAATAACCACAACAACAACCACTATTCGCTTTACAACCCTTAGCTGAGTGTAAATCTTGCGGGCCTGCAGGTTGTCTTTTTCGTCGATTCTAAATCGGCTGAGGACACAATCTTCCAGCAGGTAAGCGGTTCTAATCAACAGCCATGATATCAGGCCTATCAAAGCCAGACTGATGATGTGTATTGCAGTGTTGCCAAATTCTTCAGGCAGCTCAAGAAATGGCAGAACAAAACGAACTGCGATAACAATCATAGCCCATCTCGCCGGCCCGCCAAGACGCCTGTTCAATGCTCCTTCCGGAATGACTGCGACACCTTCACCAACACGCCGAAAAACCCTGAATAACAGATAATGAACTATCAGAGCTATAGCAATAGCTGAAATTAAAAGCCCCGCAGGCCGAACAATTTGCTGCCAGGTCCCCAAGATTGCTGTCATAATAATCACCCCTTATGCCTTTGGCTTCGAGTAAAAAAGTCGCTTTTACTCATCGGATTTCTGCTCGATTGCGTGCAAATGTTTTTGTGTTCGCAGGTTCAGCTCATCGAGCTGTTTTTGGTCCACCTCGCTCGGCGCATCGGTTAAGAGGCACTGGCCTCGCTGCGTCTTCGGAAATGCGATTACGTCTCTTATATTTTCCGTGCCGGTAAGCAGCATAATCATTCTGTCTAAACCCAGCGCTATTCCTCCGTGCGGCGGAGCGCCGTATTCCAAGGCCTTTAGAAAGAAGCCGAACCGCTGCTGTGCCTGCTTCTTCGAGATTTTGAGCAGTTCGAAGACCTTTTGTTGAATTTTCGGATTGTGGATACGAATACTGCCGCCGCCAATCTCAGAGCCGTTGACGACGACGTCATAGGCCTGCGAGAGAATGTTAGCAGGGTCGCTGTCGAGCTTGTCCAAATCCTCCGGCACAGGTGCAGTGAACGGATGGTGCAGGGAATCATATCGATTTTCATCCTCGTTCCACTCAAACAGCGGAAACTCCTCTATCCAGACAAACTCGAAAGCCTTTTTATCATAGAGCTTCAGCTCCCTTGCCAGTTTGCACCGCAGCGGCGCCAACGCCTTATTGGTGTTTTTCTCACTGTCGGCAACGAACAAAAGCAGGTCCCCATCTTTGGCATCGAAGCGTTCGATTATCTGGACAAGCTGTTCGGGCTTAAAGAACTTTGCGATACTACTGGCCAGTGTTAGTCTCGAATCCTCTGTCTTCTGTCCTCTGTCTTCTGTCTTTACCTTGAACCACGCCAGTCCTTTTGCTCCATAATCTGCGACAAATTCGGTCAATGTCTTTTCGATATCGCTTCTGGAATATTTTTCGCCGCCGCCCGGCGCACAGAGTCCTTTTACAATCCCGCCTTTTTCGATGGTTGATGTAAATACCTTGAAAGTGCTTGTCTTTGCAATATCGGTGACGTCGCATAATTTCATATCGAAACGCAAATCCGGCCTGTCGGTGCCGTAGTTATCCATTGCTTCCTTGTAGGACATCCGCCGCATCGGTGCCGTAACATCCACATCCAGAATCTGCTTCCATATTTTTGCTATCAGGTTTTCGTGAACACCGATGATGTCGTTACTATCGACGAAGCTCATCTCGACATCGATTTGCGTAAATTCCGCCTGTCGGTCAGCCCGCGGGTCCTCATCGCGGAAGCACCGCACTATCTGAAAGTATTTATCGACACCGCTCACCATTAGAATCTGCTTAAACAATTGCGGCGATTGCGGCAGTGCATAGAAGCAGTTTCTGTGCAGTCTGCTGGGCACAAGGAAATCCCTTGCTCCTTCCGGCGTGCTCTTGGCCAGCATCGGTGTCTCAATCTCCAAAAAACCCAGCCGGTCGAAATAATCACGCGCCAATTTCGTCACTCGATGGCGTATGCGCAGCTTCTGCTGCATCTCAGGCCGACGCAGGTCGATATACCGGCTGGCCAGCCGAAGCTCCTCGGAAGTTTGTGGCACGGCCATCTTGGCCGTGTTTTCACGGGCTGGAAGCCCGTGCCACCCGCCGATTTCAAAAGGCGGAGTCCTCGAGACGTTAAGGATTTCCAACTGCTGCACAGCCACCTCGATTTGACCGGTAGGCAGCTTCGGATTTTCCAATCCTTCACCCCGCGGCTGAA
>CAYYFT010000022.1:0-12924 GCA_964471015.1 uncultured Pirellulales bacterium
TTGCAGCGCGACGGCTGATTAACCAGATAAGAACCACCGATTTACTTGTTCTGGTTGTGCGGGCGTTTGAAAATCCAGCGGTGCCGCCCTACCAAGATAGTGTAGACCCAGCCAGAGATTTAACGGAGCTACTGACTGAATTGCTGCTCACCGACTTAGAGCTTGTTATGACACGCATAGAAAAACTCGAGAAGCAGGTCAATAAACCCACCAAAACCCGAGCACACGACAAAGCAGAATTAGAATTGCAAAAAAAATTACAAGAAGCAATTGAGTCAGAGGAGCCAATTAGTTCAGCTATTGAAACCGATGAGCAGCTCAAAATGATAAAATCCCTCGGATTTTTGACCTTAAAGCCGATGACAGTTGTAGTAAATATCGGAGAGAACCAATTAGACGCAAAATTCGATTTTACCGGCGTAATTGATAGCCCCATACCGGTCATCACAATTTGCGCCAAACTCGAATACGAGCTGGCACAGTTAGACACCGACAGCAAACGGGAATTTATGGCTGATTTGGGTATAACAAAATCGGAAGCAAGCAAATTCGTCGATAGCTGCTATTCGGCGATGGGGTTAATCAGCTTTTTAACGGTTGTCTCGGATGAGCTGCGTGCTTGGCCTATAAAAAGAGGCACCGTTGCCCTCGATGCAGCCGGCAAGGTGCATACCGACATAAAACGCGGTTTCATTAAGGCCGAAATCTTCAGCTTCGACGACCTCAAAGAGCTCGGCGACGAAAAAGCCGTCAAAGCCGCCGGCAAAATCCGAATCGAAGGTAAAAATTACATTGTTCAGGACGGCGACATTATCAGTTTCAGATTTAACGTCTGATGGCGACATATCTGAAACAGACCGGGTTAACAGAAGCGATGTTTGACATGCTCCTTTTTTAGCTCCGCAGCTGTCGGCAGTAATACGAAGAGGGTTATTTTTTCAGATTCGGTAAATTTGTTTATTATATGCTGAATCTCGCCCATACTCTTACCGTGCATCATCGCAAACAGATTATAAGGCCAATCTTCAATAGTCTCTCTCTCGTAGCAATGGCTCACTGCCCCGAAACGAGCTAATGCCTTGCCCGCTTCGACAATCCTGTTCTCTGGAACCTCGCTGCAAAACAGGACATTCGCGATAAATCCTAATTGACGATGGTCAACTACCGCTGCTATGCGCCGAATAACCCCCTTGTCAATCAGCCCCCGTATAATCCGTAAAACCTTCTCCGTTTCTAATCCTTCACTGCACAAAAAATCAAACGGCTTGCTCGTCACTTCCAGGTCATCCTCTAATTTTGAGAGTATTTGTCTCTCAGCCTTATTTAGTTCCACCGTTTCACTCTTTGGAATCTGCGCAACATCACCGAGCATCTGACCCCCACCCTCGGCATCAAAGCGAACGTCCAGCTTAAAAACACGCTTGACAGGCAGACTGTGAAAATCAACGCCGAAACGAACTGAAAGATTTGATACCGTAACCTCAATTTGTTCAGGTGACTCAGCTTGTAATGTAAACCATAGATTGTAGTAATGCTCCCTCAAATAATTATGGGAGACATTTTCTAAGTTATTAACTGTTTTAGTAACTTCTTGTAGATTCTCTTCCAGAATATGTGCGGCAACCAGAGTGCTTGTCATACCCAGCGCACGACTGTTTATCAGCGCACGAATCCGCCGGATAATGCCCGCATCTTTTAGCTTTCTGACCTCCTGCAAAACTGTTTTTTCATTGCTATTCAAAAACACTGCTAAATCAGCGTATGGTTCGGGACATATCGGCAGACCTTTCTGAAGTACGTTGCACAGTTGTTTCTGCAGTTTTGTCAAACGCATGCTCACGCTTTATCTTTTGGTTTGTAATTACAAACCGGGTCCTCAGCCAGATAATCTCCGCTCATCGCATAAGCCCTCGCCCTGCACCCTCCGCAGATACTGGCGTATTCACAAATCCTGCATCTGCCCTTGTAGGCCGATACGTTGCGAATCTCTTTCAAGAATTCCGACTCCTCCCAAATCCTGCCGAAATCGAAATTATTCTCAATTAGATTGCCCGCCGGCACGTCAAGAAAACCGCAAATCTGCACATCACCGCGGTAGCTTATAAACCCAAACCCTCTGCCGCCCATACAGCCGGCCACTTCCTCCATTAGTCCTTTAGTGTCAGCTTGCCTGCACACCCGCGCAAACTGGGGCCCGCACGTAACCCTCACTTTGATTTCTGATTTAATCTTTATCCGCAGCAGCTCGTTCAGCAGCGTCTCATACTCTACCGGGTCGAGAATCTCATCGGCGATTTCTCTGCCTCTGCCGGTCGGAACAAGGATAAACGGATTGAAGCAATAAGCGCCTATATTTTTGGCCAGCTCTGCTATACCGATAACCTCGTCAACATTAATTTTGCTGATTGTAGTATTAATCTGGAAGCGAACACGTGCCTTGCGAGCTATTTTAGCGGCGGCAATAACCGAATCAAAAGCCCCTTTAGTCCCCCTGAACTTATCGTGGCTCTCTGCGCCGGCCCCATCGATGGAAAAAGACAAGGCCATAACGCCCGCCTTTTTCAATCTGACAATCGTTTTCTCGTCAATCCTGTAACCGCACGTGGCCAAAACCGGCCGCAGGCCAATCTTGCGTCCGTATCGAATAAGCTCGTAAATATCATCGCGTTCCATCGGCTCTCCGCCGGTCAGAATCAGAACGCACCCCTGCTTGCGCAGGGGCAGGCCTACATACTTTGCTATGGCTTTAAGTATTTTTTTACATTCCTTTGTTGTAAGTTCTTCTTCAACAGAGGCGCTGGCATTAGCCCGACAATGTCGGCAGCTATACCGGCATCGGCGGGTAACCTCAAATGCTATTAGTCGCGGCTTTACTATTCTTTTACTCATAATTTATGGCTTACGCCATCGCACAAATGTAGCTTAGTTTACCGTGAGATTCAACCAAATCTTCAAGCCCCGCATACCAGTTAAAATTGGGTTCGTTTGGGTTCGTTTTGACCAAGTGTCCATTGTCAATTTTTCGTTGTAATTTGTTGTTTTTAATAATGTTGCAACCATTTGACTTTTTGAAAAATTGGGTTCGTTTCGCATAATTAGGTTGTTGGTGATTGGTAAATGGTAATTGGTGAATGGTAACTGTGCTCTGCTGAAAAGCCCTACCGTCATTTCGACCGAAGTCCCGACTTGTCGGGACGAAGCAGAGAAATCTATAAAAAAACAGATTCCTCGACTCGGCTGCGCCTCGCTCGGAATGACGTTTTTAACAAAGCATGGTAACTGGTAATTAGTTAAATGGCATTTAGAATCTTTTTTCATAGCGTTTCGCAAACAGACGTTCCCCTTAGCAGGACGGACCTGCGCGTTTGATGTGAAAAAGGTTCTTGCTTCTCGATTTCCGATTCTCGTAACCCGATGTGAAAAAAGGAGTAAAAAAATTTTGAAAAAATGGATTTTTACTTTTAACCTGCTGCGCTTTTGATTGAAATGCAGCCAGGGGACAGGGTGTAGAGTATAGGAAATGGAGAGATAATTAAAAAGGCAAAAGGAATTGTTTGTCAGGTGAAGTAGCGACCATTACAGATTATTACGCATTATCTATAATCTTCTAATGTCCAATGGATTATAGTCATCGTAGCTCTGTTCGGGTGGATTAAAATCAGGATTATCGTAAAATTTACCACAAACAGAGCAGCTCCATCCTGACGGTGATTCTTGCAACTCTACTCTTTTGGAGGGTGTTGAATAATAGCATTTTTGGCAATATCTGATACCAGATGTCTTAGAAACAAAAGTACCAGAACGCCGTTCAAATTGTAAATCATCTTGCTGTACTAATGCGGAAGCATCTGAAGAGGACGTATCCTGCAGCGCACTGGTCCCCTTTTTTAGTGTATCTGCGTATTCATAACCTTTGTGCGTAACAGCAAATACCTCACCCTTATAGCCGCGTTCTTCGACGAAGTCATTACTGACCAATTCACTAAGTGCATATTCCCATTTTGCAATAGTTCGAGAATTGTTATCAGGAATTAAATCATGACCATTGGTTGCTATGCTAGTTCCGCCCGTATGCCTGAGTTTAAAAATGTGCCCATTTTTGTCATTTACAGCTTCAAGCAATATTGTCTTGGCTTCATCAGATATTTCTATTTCGCTGGTATCATTGAAATCACCAAAGTTTGAAATTTTTATTTCTAGTTTTTTATTTTGAATGTATTCGTTCTCGTTTACAGTAATTGTTAAATGTTTAAAGAATTTATCCCTAAATTCATCCCTATTGCACTCATGCAATAGCCCTTTCTTTTTCATGTCTTCTTTAAAAGTCATTAATTTTTCATATTGTTTTGTGTCGAATTTTGAAGGGTCAACTTTTTCTTCTAGGAAGTAAATCATGGCTGGTTTTCCGCTACTTGTGTGACTGTCAATTTCATGAGCAGTACCACTTTGAGCATCTAATGTGGGTGTGCCCAACCGGTGCAAAAAAATACCGACCAATAAATCAGCGTTTCGCAAAATTTGCTTGTCAATAATAATTTGAGGGTGCGCTCCCATTTCCGGTGCAGTATGTGTATCCCACCCAATAGGCATTAACACTATATTTTTATCCTTAGAATGAAGACTATTCCACTCAAAGATAACTTCTCTTGCAAGTTTTCGTTCACTTTCAACATCGCTTGGTGAAGCAATCATTACGTTGTAAACTGTGGCTTGATATGGCATTATATATCCTTCTTAATCAATGCCTTGTATGTAATAGGGATTTCCCATATGCGCTACTTATTATCATCCTAATTATTGCCAAAGGCAAGGGAAATTGTAAATAGATTCCTGTTTTCGCAGGAATGACAAATGGAATTGCGCGGTGCCGCTGGAGGCCACAGCAGCCTGCGGTGAGCTTGTCGAACCTACTCGCCCCTGTCCGAGACAGCCAATTAGCTCTTTGATATTAGAAGTTATCCCAAAACCCCTTAATTTTGCGTTATCAACATTGAAAAACGTGGTTTTGTATAAGTTTTGGGATAGGTTTTAGTTATATTATGGCCGGAGAATTATAAATCATCTCCAATACTATTTTCCCCAAAGCCAATTATCCATCAAAAGGGCAAGGTCTTGCATATCAACTATCCCATCACCGCCAGGTTGTGCAATGTCCGCAGAAGGTACACCAGGCGGCTGCGGCTGCAGCCACTGCGAGGCAAGAATTGCAAAATCTACAAAATCAACGTCGTAATCGTAGTCTAAATCACCCATGGCCCCAATACACTGCCGTATAATCCCAAGGTCATAGGGAATGTTGCCGTAAGCTCCATAATCTCCATCCACTACTCCCTGAATCAGAATCTCACAGCGGTTTATATCGCTGATTTCCATTCTTTCATTCGTTCCCGCGCGGATTATTTCACCGTGTGAAACCTGGTCTGTCCAGTGGTCTGCAAAGTAAACAAGCTTATTTTTATGCGCCCATTGCTCTTCAATCTTTGTCCACGTCCCACCGGGGCTGTCTGCGGTCCACAATTCGTAGTACCTGCCTACATCCTCTCCATCCTCAACTATCATATAGAACTTACCATCCGCAATATTTTTATAGACACACGGTGCTTCAAAGGTATCAGTGGCAACTATTGTAGGTGCCGACCAACCGTATGGGAAATTCGCAACTGTTGTGCTGCGCCGTTTAACCGTGCCGTTCTGTGCCGAATAAAAGCAGTACACATTGTTGCCGTCGGAAATACACCAGAAATCGAGACCATCGTTGGGCCACATTGATTGTCCAGCCGTCCATCCATCTGGGTTGTTGATATCTGTATTGGTCGAAAAGGTCGGCCCTGAGTAAATTAAATACCATTTGCCTTGTGGTTCAAACCAGAATACCTGCGGCGCGTTGCCGGCTACTGAGCTCTGTATAGAAGTATGATTAGCCTGTAGCCCGGCAATTGATGTTGCATTAGCATAACCCATACAGTAACTACAAGAACCGCCACAGTAGGTGTAAAAGAGGTGCCATTTGCCCCCGGCATACACAATGGACGGGTCTTTGACAGATATCTCATCAAATGCACCCGGTGGTCCATTTAAAAAACATCTTGCATCTACTCTCCACGTTAGAGTCGGTTCGTAAGTCGTAAAGCTCCAGACATTGCCTTTAAAGATTGTGTCATAATGTGCGGCATTGACCTCGTCGATACGCCAATAATAGGTTGTGTTAAAATCGAGGGGCGGGTCATAAGTCGTAGTTGAATGGTCCTGGCTAACCAGTACGCCCAGCGGATTACTTCTGTTGGCGTCGGTTACAGCGGCTTCACTGGTGCCCAAATATACATCGTGCTTTTCTACACAATCGCCCTTTTCCCAGCTAAGAGTCACATCTTGGAGCACTCTTTGTGCGCCATCAAGCGGCACCGGATTGCCGGCAATTAGAACCGGCACATGGGTCGTAAAACTCCAGACTTCGCCTTTGAAGATTGTGTAGTCTGGTGCAGCATTGACTTCATCGATACGCCAATAGTAGGTTGTGTTGAAATCAAATTCGGGAGGATTATAAGTCGTAGTTAAATGGTCTTGGCTGACCAGCACGCCTGGAGGATTGCTTCTGTTAGCATCGTTGACATCGTTAAAATCGGTGCCGAGATATACATCGTGCGTATCAGCATATGCGCCCTCTTTCCACTCAAGATTTACATCTACCGGTACGTCTTCTCCGCCGTCAGGCGGTAACGGATGTTGAGCGTATGGCGTAGGTATATAAGTGCCTTTCGGAGCCACTACCAGAGCGTTGACGAAAGCAAAATCTTCTCCAACCGGGCTGGCCGGGTTCCTGGTGCTCTCAAGGACGATTCTGCCGAATTCATCTGCCGTTGCTGTTTCCGGACCGAAGGCGTAGTCAATTCCCCACCATGGACTGGGCCAAAGGAATGGATCGCCGCCCAAGAAGTCGGTCGTAAGAAGATAGTCCCCGTTAGCCGTCCAGTCTGATACTCGATTCGGTGAGCTTTCATCGTCGTATGCGTAGATGGTTATATCGCACTCCTGGTTGATCCCGAGCCCGCCTAATGTAATGGTAACTCCGCTCGGCGACACTCCATAAACGAAATCACGATAAATCTGCTCGGTGTATATGGGTATTCCAGTACTTGCACTGGGGTAGGAACGCCTGCAGTCGTTTATATCGCCGGCAAGGTCGATTGTAATACCGTTGATTTCCGTGCCGCTGTCCAACATCAGAAAGCTGGTAAAGCCCGGCTCTGTATTGACGTCACCTGTTTTGTCGAAGTCCAGCATTATCGTACCGGGCTCGCTATAACCGACTGATGCCAGATTCAGCACTAAAACGAAAAGGAATGAAAAACGTAATTTCGGGGACATAATGCACCTCCTCAGTACACCCAATTGATTTTTCATCTGTCCGTCAATTTTATCCTAAAACAGCCCGACTCGTCAAGCCAAAAATTTTGCTTCCGCTGCCTCCTGCTCGGATACTGTTTTCCCGTATGTTTACGCATACTTACTGTTCGTTTCTTCATTGCTTGCCCTATGGGCGGCCTTCGGCAGGGCTGATAAGCATCACATAAGCAATCAACACAGATAAATACCTGTGACGCAAACTCAGCGGCATACGCGCAGGGGCTCTTCCGCGACACTTTGCAAAGTGACGCTCGCGCTTTGAAGCGATTTGGATTCGGCTTTGAGCCTGATCGTTCCCGGCTGCCCCGGCTTTCCACGAACGATCACCAGGCAAAGGCCGTTGAAAGCCTCGCGCTCGTGTGAGGGGAACGGCACGAGATTCGTGGGATCGCCGTTGTCGGTAGCGACAATTTCGCCGGGGCCGCTGACGGAGAAGCGGATCAGATTGTTGGCCCTGGGTACCATTATGCCGTTGCTGTCCTGAACCGTGAGAGTAACAAAGGACAAGTCGCGACCGTCAGCGCTTATGGTGGCGCGATCGGGCTTGAGATCCATTTGGGAAGCATTACCGGCAGTACGCATGATATCGGTGGCCCATTCCTTACCGTTCTTGAAGGTGACAACTTTGAGTTCGCCTGGTTCATAAACGACATCGTCCCAGCGCAGACGGTATTCATACCGACCCTTTTTCTTTCGTCCGAGTGACTTGCCGTTGAGGAACAGCTCAGCCTCATCGCCGGAGGTGAAGACGTGGACCGGCGTGATCTGCCCGACGCGTTCCGGCCAGGTCCAATGTGGCAAGATATGGGCCATCGGAAAATCGGGACGCCAGTGCGCTTGATACAGGTAGAAACGCTCTTTCTTGAATCCAGCCAGGTCGATGATCCCGAAGTAAGAACTGCGGGACAAGTAGTATGGAGTCGGCTCGCCGAGATAATCCCAGCCACTCCATACGAATCCCCCGGCTACATACGGATGCTTGTCCAGGGAGGCAAACACCTTGTCCGCGGAGGAGCCGAAATCCGCAGTATGTAGCTCGTAGGCATTGACGTATTGATTTTTCGGATCCCCGCCCAATCCATCCTTCACCGGTGCGCTGATTCCATCGAAGACGGGGAAGAGGTATGTCCCGCGGGTGCTCAGAGCGGCGGCGTTCTCGCTGCTGAGGATGACCTTGTCGGGAAATTTTTTGTGGAAGGCGGGGTATAGAGGAGGTGTGCTGATCCCTTTAAGATCGGAATATGCCGGAGCGTTGCGGATCCCTTCGCCCTGGTAATTCAGGCCGATGACGTCCGGGACTTTGGGCAGAGGCATATTCGGCTTGGCCCAGTTCATCCCGGTGGTCGTGGGGCGGGTGGTATCCTCCTGCTTCACAATGTCGTACAGCCGCTTTGCCACTGCTGCGCCCTGCTCAGCGGTGTACTGCTCGCCGACTTCGTTGCCGAAGCTCCATATAATCACCGAGGGATGGTTCCGGTCCCGGCGGACGAACGCCCGCATGTCCTGCTCATGCCAGTCCGGGAATATGAGATGGAAATCGAGCGGCGTTTTTTTCCGCTCCCAGACATCGAATATCTCGTCCACAACGAGGAAACCCATCCGGTCCGTCAACTCGAGCAACTCGGGAGCAGGCGGGTTGTGGGCCATACGGATTGCGTTGCAGCCCATTTCACGGAGTATCTCGAGCTGACGTTGCGCAGCACGGGTGTTGAATGCCGCGCCCAAGGCGCCGAGATCGTGATGCTGGTTGACGCCTTTGATCTTGATGTGCTCACCATTGATGTAGATACCAGTATCCGGGTCGAAACGCAGTGAGCGGATACCGAAGCGCGTTTCGTATTGATCAACTGGTTTGTCATTCTGCAACAAGGTGGTCACCGCCACGTAGCGGTTGGGAGCCTGTGTCGGCGGTGGTCCCCACAGTCTTGGATTTTTGAGAGTAACAGAGCCTTCGACCTTGGCGCTCTTGCCCGCCGCAACCAGCGTTTTCAGGGGCTTGAAACTGGCAACTGCATCGCCGGTTTTGTTACCGTCTGCATTCAAGGCGAAGATCTGTGTAACCGCTGTAACTGTAGTGTTATCCTTGGAGTCGTTGTCGATAGTGACTTCAAGGTTGATCGTGGCGGAGACATCGGAAACCTCTCGCGTCGTCACAAAAGTCCCCCACTGGCTGACATGGACAGGCCGGGTTTTGGTCAGCCAGACATTGCGGTAGATTCCGCCGCCGGGATACCAACGCGACGAACTGGGCGGATTGTCCAAACGGATCGCCAGTTGATTCTCACTGCCCGGCACGATGTAGGGAGTGATATCGATGCGCCACGAGGCATAGCCATAGGGCCAGCCGCCAACCAACTTGCCGTTCAACCAGACTATGGCGTAGGACATCGCACCGTCCACATCGAGAAAGATGGATTTGCCCGCGTCGGCAGCCGGTATGTCCAGCTTCTTCCGATACCACGCCACACCGGGACTGGGCAGGCGTCCCATGCTCCCGCCGACTTCAGCGCCCCAGCCTTTCTGGAAAGGACCTTTGATCGCCCAGTCGTGCGGCAGGTTCACGCGTTCCCACGAACGGTCGTTGAAGTCGCCCTGCACGAACGGAAAATCACCGCCGGGATTACCTTCGGGACGGGTATAGCGCTTGGCGGGGTCTTTGATGAAGTCGTTTCCGGTCGGCAGGATCCAGGGCTTGAGTAATCCTTGAATCGCTTCGACTTCCACCGCCTCCGTAGGTTTAGCAGCGGCTGGCCGGTCATCCTTATCATCTTTGACCTCCGGGCGCACATCGTAGATCAGTTTGTCCGCTTGAGCTATAGAATCATACTTATAGAAGCTCCAGTCTTCATTGATGGAAATGCGCTCGCGCGGGGATTCTGCGGCTGTGATACACCCACTTTGAAGCAGGATGCTAGCGATGCTTGCCATCAAGAGCATTTGAAATTGCACGATCCGCATTGTTCGTCTCCTTGTAGAATAGACAGTCGTACGTCACTGATTTGCTGCAAAGGGAAATCGGAAATCCTCTTTTGTGACAGCTTACCCTAATTCAGATTTCTTTTATTAAACACTTGACTACGCAGCCATTTTATCCCTTTTCAAACCACCGTCAACTTCAAAATCGTTTAGCCCCGCCATCACAATGGCGGGGTTGTTTATCTGGGACCCAGAAAAGCCCCCGTGGCGTTTGAGCGGGGCAAAATCAAAAGCGAGGGGGGTTTGAACCCAAAATCCAATTTTTTCAAGAATTTATAACTTCCTTTCTCACAGCTACTTACGAAAATCTAACATCGCCAATCGAGAACTTTTTTCGACTCAATCGCGCATATTCGCCCTATTGTGGGGAGGGAGTCTAATTTTGCAAGATACGATATATGCGAGATACTAAAATATATTCGAGATACGCTTCACGCTTCACGAGATACGGTTCAATCAAAATTGGACGAATTATGCAAAACAAACCCAATTTCCGAAAAAGTCAAATGTTTATAACATCAATAAAAACAAGGAATTATAACGAAAAACTGAAAATGGACACTTGGTCAAAACAAACCCAATCAAACCCAATTTATAGTGAGCTTGTCGAACCTATTTGCCCCTACCCAAGGCAGCCAATCAACTCTTTGATATTAGTTATATTATGGCCAGCACAATATTTTTTTATGCCTTCTACAATTTTCACCGCGCATCCCGGCTCGATAAAGCTCGCCGTGCCGACCGCCACCGCCGAAGCACCCGCAATAATAAACTCGATGGCGTCTGATGCAGTTCTTATTCCCCCCAACCCCAAAATCGGTATTCCTCGCTCTTTGGCAACTTCATTATAAACCTTATTGACTAAATATACCGCTATCGGCTTTATTGCCGGCCCCGATAGCCCCCCCGTTCTGTTGGCCAGCGCCGGCTTGCGTTTTTCAGTATCAACGACCATCGCTGTAAAAGTATTCACCATACTAAGTGCATCGGCACCTGCCTCAACTGCTGCACGGGCAATGACGCTGATATCTGTAACGCAGGGCGATAGCTTGACCATCAAAACCTTCTCCCCTGCTGCCTTTTTAACTGCCGAAGTAATCTCCGCTGCCTGTGCCGGCTCAGTCCCGAAACTCAACCCGCCCGCCGTAAGGCGCCCCTCACGGGATTTAGCAACATTCGGACAGCTTATATTCAGTTCAAAGCCGGCTATTCTCCCCTCGCCGGCTAACCGCTGCACCACCGCCACATAGTCATCAATAGTCTCACCTGCCACATTAACAAAAACCGGCACCGCCAGCTTTGAAATAATCGGCAGCTTCTCCTGAACGAAAGAATCCAAGCCGATATTAGCCAATCCGATTGCATTAAGCATCCCGGAATCTGTCTCAACAATCCTCGGCGTCGGATTGCCTTTCCTCGGTTTGACTGTAATACTTTTGGTGATAAACCCGCCGAGCGAATTTATATCCATAAAATCAGCTAACTCATCCGCATACCCGCACGTTCCTGATGCGACAAACACCGGATTCGCCAGCTTCAATCCCGCAAAATCCACCGATATATCAATCTGTTCTTCCATAACTACTCCCTCATTGCGAGCGCAGCGAAGCAATCTCTCTTAATTTGTGAAATCTGTTACTAAAAACTACGAACAACGAACTACGAACTAAAAACTAACTCGCCGCAGTTAAACACCGGCCCATCCTCGCAGCACAATTTATAAATGGTTTCACTTGAACCTTCAATTTTACATTCCACGGCGCAGCTCTGGCAAACACCAATCCCGCACGCCATCATCCGCTCCATACTGACCTGACAATCGATACCTCTTTCTTCTGCAATCTTCGCCATCCGCGCAAGCATCTCTTCAGGCCCACAGCTATAAATAATCGTATCTTTAGCAGATATGCTGTTCTGCCCGAGCCACTTTGAAAAACAATCCGTCACAAATCCCTCGTACCCTGTCGAGCCGTCATCCGTCGCCACCAGCGACTCTATACTGTGCCTGGCAAACTCTGCTAAAGAAAAACCCACCTGTTGCGAAATCTCATCCAGCGGCTTTTCAAAGGGCAGCTCCGCCTTCGTCTTTGCACCGGCAAATGCAGTCACTTCGATATCAGGATAATCGGCTGTAAGAACCTTCGCCAGATGCAGCAAAGGCCCAGCCCCCATTCCTCCTACCACCAACAAAGCTGTCTTTTTATCCGCAGGTATCGAAAAACCATTGCCTAAAGGCCCTATTACACTGACCGAATCACCTTTTGCCAACGTTGTCATCCGCAAAGTAGCAGGCCCAACGGCACGATAAAGAATATCAACTCTGGTTTTTTCCTTCTCGGTGCTGACATCACAAAAGCTAAAAGGCCTTCGAAGCAATATCTTTCGCCCTGCTGCGTCGGCCAAATCTTCAGGTATCTTTTCTGCTGCCGGAAGGGCAGCCGTGCTCAGCTCTATCTGAGCGAACTGCCCTGCCTTGGCCTTGGCGAAAGCCTTTGCCCCCGCACCGGCAAACTCAAGCCCAAGCCGATAGAAACGCTCCCTTAT
>CAYYFT010000022.1:13024-14981 GCA_964471015.1 uncultured Pirellulales bacterium
ACATAGGGCCGAACAAACCCGTGGCCATTGACCATAGTAAAAAACTAAAGTGCCCTAAGTGCGATGACATCGTGATGATGAGGCACTTCTTCAGCGTCAAACGTGAAGTTGAGGTTGACGAATGTCCGGGTTGCGGCGGAATCTGGCTCGATGCCGGCGAGTTAAAACAAATACGAAGCTTGTTTGAAACCGAGCAGCAGCGCAAACAGGCCGCCGAAGAATACTTCTCTGACCTTTTTGACAATCAGCTTGCTGCAATGAAAGCTCAGGACGATACTAAAGTTGCAAAGGCTCGAAAGTTCGCCAATATGTTCCGTTTCATTTGCCCGAGCTATTATATCCCCGGAAAGCAGGACTGGGGCGCGTTTTAAAACCCCCTTCAAGAAAGCGCAGCGTCGGAAGAACCCCATCCTGGTTTGCCTCGGCCGATGCCTATCCGAGTAAATCGTCATAAACCCTGACGCCTTCTACTACCTTGCAGATATGAACAGCGTATTCATCCTTGTAATCAGGACATTTGCTTGGATAGCTGGCATCGACCGCTGACTTCAAAGCCTCGACACTATCAGCCTTGACCAAAGCGCCCGTTGCTCCTTTGTCGCCGCCCCCCAGCATCCGCTCTCCTAAAACGCCGGGCACAGTGCGCGCAATATCGCACATCGTCTCTAATTCCGGCCCGGAGATTTTATAATCGTCTCGAAGACCGATACCATCCTCGCGGAATATCCGGCCGACAGTCTCAATGTCACCGCCCTTCCAGGCCTTAAGCATCTCATAGAATCGTTTTTGGGCGCCGAAGATATATTTCAACCGGTCGCATAAATCTGGATATTTGCCTTGGAACTGGCCCAATATCTTCTCATAAACCGCCCCGTCCTTAATATCAGCCAAGCAACTTATATCGTATTTGGCCTTCTGTAATAGCGAAACCAGCTCTTCGCACTCAGCCCTTCGAATTTTATAAGTCGATTTTTCCAGGCCCGGCCGAACCGTGCCGGTGTCGAGTACTACAATGCGAAAGTCCGTTGCCCCGGAACCAAGAGGCACATATTTTACACTCCTCGTCTTGGGGTTATAATGCGTCCCCATATCTTTCCGCGCAAATAGTATCATAATCTGGTCAAGCTGACCGCATGGCGAACCAACATAATCGTTTTCAACCGCCTGCGCCATATCGACAATCTTGAATTTGTCTTCAACTTCAACATTGTTAGCATCGAGTAGTGACAAAATAAGATTCAAAGTCAGTGAAGCCGACCGGCTCATTCCGCCGCCGGGAATGTTCCCGTAAATAATACCATCGATACCTTGACCCAGCCCTATTCCCTCTCGCCTAAGAATATATTCCACCCCATAAGCAAAACGCCCCCACGTCTCGGCGATAGACGCCGACTTTGGCTCAGGAACCTCCCCAAGCTTAAATTCAATGACACCGTCGTCGGGAAAATTCCCGCTGAATAGTTTCACATGTTTGGTGCCGTTAGGCCGATAGCCCAGCCAGATAAACCTGTCGGTCCCCACACCGAACAGTTCCGTCCCATTGTAATCGCCGTGCTCGACCCCCAGGCAAAAACGAGACGAAGTCCTCCTGACATTGCCGTTCCTAACATCTATACCTGTTTCCTCTGATAATTGCAGAATCTTATCAACTGCCATACAGTCTTCATCAGTTAACTCCATTTTTCAAAAATCTTTCCTATTACCAGAAGATGGCATAAAGAGCCAAAGTAACCGCTATCACCAAAACACCAAGCCACACAACCGAAGGCGTAGGTCTCATATCAAACTCTTCTCGCACCGGCATAACCTTCGCATCGGGAAGTGGCTTTAGCTTAGTGATAACAAACATCGTAACAAGAATTACAACAAACGTAATCGCCATCCTGTTGAGGAATGCTATTTCACCGAATTGCCACTGCAAAAACCCGTAAACCGGAACAGTAAGAATCAAACCTGT
>CAYYFT010000023.1:0-3239 GCA_964471015.1 uncultured Pirellulales bacterium
GAATCAGCTTTATTATCCTGAAGATAATAATGGTTGTGCTCGTTGTTGTTTTTCTGGCCTCGGGTTTTAGGACCGTTGAGCCTGACGAGCAGGCACTTGTTTTAAGATTTGGGAAGATTCGCGGTGTAGGTGAAGATAGAATCCTTGGCCCGGGACTGAAGTGGGTGTTTCCATATCCGATAGACAAAATTGTAAAGATTCCCGTGGCTAAAAAGCAAAATTTGCCAATCAACTCGTTTTGGTATTACCAGAAACCGTCGGAGCTGCTCCCACAAAGCCCGCAAACCAGAATTCGAGTGCCGGCGACATTAAACCCTGTAATTGATGGCTATTGTATTACTCGGGGAGAGAAACCAGGTCAAGCCGTCGCCGCCTCTGTCAGCAGCGATTACAATCTTGTCCACTGCAAGTGGCAGCTAACCTATAAAATTGATGACCCCGAACGCTTCTTCAAAAATACTTATACAGAGGACGCAAAGCCGGGGCAAAGCTATGCTGAGGTTATAGCAAAAAGTATAAAGCCGTTATTGGGCTATCTGTTCGAGGATGCGGTTGTAACTGCGATGGTCAACTACACCATTGACGAGGCAATCTCAAGTCAGGATAGAATCCCAAAACACGTTAAAAAATTGTTGCAGGAAAAATTAGACCGGATAGAAAGTGGCATAGCGGTTATATCGGTCCAGCTCACCGACATAACCTGGCCTCGCCAGGTTGATGATGCGTTCCTGGCTTCTATCAAGGCAAGCCAGAAAAGTCAAAAAACCATTAGTGAAGCCAGGGGCTATGCTGAAAACACTCTTAACGAAACCGCAGGCCCCATCGCCGACCAGCTTTTTGAAGCTCTTAAGGATGAAACTACCCCCGAACTTGTCCTGAGCGCAGTCGAAGGAGAGGAGAAAGAACTACTGTGGTCTCAATTGGCCGGCCAGGCTCAGGAAAAAATCGCCGGCGCCCGGGCATATAGAACGAAAGTGGTGGAAACCGCCAAGGCAAATGCAGAATACCTCCAAAAATTACTGCCCGAATATCGTAAACGACCCGAGCTTGTTATTCAAAAAATCTATCAGGACGCCATAGAATACGTCCTTAGCAACGTAGACGAGAAAATTGTAATTCAACCTGCTGAAGGGACCAAAGGCAGGGAGATTAGAGTTCTCTTGAACAGAGACCCAATGATAAAACCGGAATCCGAGCAGGAGTAAAACGCGTCGAAATTGAAATATGGCTCATGAGCACCTACATTTGAAAGAAGATATTACCGCTGAGTACACCCGCGGCAAGCAAATTCGCGTAAGCATAGCAATGCTGGGCACGTTGGCAGGCGGAGTACTGCTGATAAACAGTTGGTTAGCCAGATTCTTTTACGGCAGCGGCAGTTTCAATACCGAGTTTCTGGCGATGGCTGGCGCAATACTGCTTGGTGCACCCATCGTTCTGCACGCAATAAAGAGTCTTGTAAAAAAACAGATGCATATGGATGAATTGGTGGCTTTGGCAATAATTGCTGCTTTTGCCACACAAAACTATGTCACCGCAGGTGTCGTCGCTTTTTTTATGCTTCTGAGCCAGCTCATAGAAAGCCGAACTGCCCTCGGTGCCCGTGCTTCCATTGAGTCACTTATTAAACTCACACCTACCAGAGCAAACCTGATCGAGCAGGATGGCTCTGAAAGGGAAGTGAAGGTTAGTGTCCTTCGCCCCGGAGATTGCATCAGGGTCAGGCCGGGCGACAACATATCCGCCGACGGCGAAGTTATAAAAGGCCTCAGTTCTGTTAATGAAGCGACAATAACCGGCGAATCCTTGCCCGTTGATAAAGTGCCGGGAATGCAGGTCTTCGCCGGAACGACAAACCTTACCGGCGGTCTCGATATCACAGTAACGAAAGCCGGAAAAGATACGACTCTTGGTAAAGTCCAGTCATTGATTATACAGGCCGAACAGACAAAGATACCGATTATGCGCATAATCGACAGCTATGTTAAGTGGTACACGCCGACCATATTGATGATTGCCGGCATCGTCTTGTTCTTCACCAGCGATATTAACAGAGCGATTACGATACTTGTTATTTCCTGCCCCTGTGCGTTGATTTTAGCCACGCCGACGGCGATGGTAGCGGCAATTTCAGCTTCAGCGAGACTTGGAGTCCTGATAAAGAACGTTGCTGACCTTGAGATTGCTGGCAAGATGACGGCGATGGTCTTTGACAAGACCGGCACGGTAACGACCGGCCGGCTGTATGTGACGAAGCTGACGCCCGCTGAAGACGTTGAGCCGGCTGAACTGCTCTCAGTTGCTGCTTCCGCAGAACAGATGAGTAAACACCCCGCAGCAAGAGCACTGCAGGAGGTAGCAAAAGAGGCAAACCTTACACTGCCTGCGACGGACAACTTTAAAGAGACCCCCGGAAAAGGCGTAACCGCCCTCGTTGACTCCGCCGGAATTATTGTCGGAAGAGACACATTTCTGAAGGAAAACAACGTCGATATTACCAACGTCTCCGACCCTGCCCTTCATGAAGAGCAGGGCTTCAGTACTCTCTATGTGGCAAAGGATTCCAGGTGCATCGGCTGGATTGGCTTGCAGGACAAAACCAGGCCGGAAGCCAGGCAGGCCGTTGCGGAGCTGCTTGACCTCGGCATAAAAAGGATAACTATGCTCACCGGAGACAGAGATGAGGTTGCCAACCGTGTCGCTGCTGAGCTGGGCTGCACCGATTTTAAAGCCCACTGTTTGCCGCAGGACAAACTCTCGATTGTTGAGCAAATTAAAACCGATGGACACACCGTCGCCGTGGTTGGTGACGGCATAAATGATGCACCGGCTCTGGCGGCAGGCGACCTTGGCATCGCTATGGGCGCCGCAGGAAGCGATGTCGCTATAAATTCCGCTTCCATTGCACTTATGAGCAACGATTTGAAGCGGCTGCCTTTCCTTGTTCGCCTTTCGCGAAAAACCAGGGGCGTTATCAATCAGAACCTTTGCTTCGGAATTATTTTTATCATTCTTGGTGTTGCTGCCGCTGCCGCTGCGTGGCTGCCGGCCATTTATGCTGCCGTTCTGCATTTCGTTGGCTCATTGATTGTTGTTTTTAATAGTGCAAGGCTTGTGCGATACGGCGAGGAGCTCAGCCACGAACCGTAATTACGATACGTCAAGTGCATCTCATTCAAGATATGAAATACGAGATATGAGACTATGGAATATGCCATTGAAACTTTTTCTTTGACCAA